>CAUQPA010000430.1:0-4430 GCA_963519325.1 uncultured Pseudomonas sp.
GGGCTGGGGTGAGGGCACGCCTGAGCAACGGAGTCACCTGTGGAAAAGGCTATGCCGTTTTCCACGCTACGGCTCTGACCACGGCCATGGCCGTCCGCCGATGCGGCCTTTCCTATCGAACGCTGACGTTTTGCTGATCGCGGCCATAGGCCGCTCCTACGGTTACGATAGAGCCCGTAGGAGCGGCCTATGGCCGCGATAAACCGTAACGCTACTGCAACACCTCCGCCCCACCCGGCCCGGGTACCCACAGCGTGGTATCCCGTATCGCCAGCCAGCGCACCCGTTGCGCTGGCACCGCCGCATGCCAGCGACTCACGCCCTGGGCCGCCAGCTGCCGCACCTGGCGAAAGACCTGGCCGTCGCGACTCACCTCGACCCCGAGCAGGAAGTCGCCGCTGTTGAGGATCAGCCGCTGGGTCAGCAGGCTGAAGGTCTCCTCCCCCACCCCCGGCAGCACCTGGCGCAGGCTCTCGACGGTGGCATAGCCCTGGGCGGGCCGCGCGGTGATCAGCAGCTGCAGCGTCTCGCGCGGCACCTCATCGAGAAACAGCGCCTCCAGCAGCGGCAACTGCCTCATCCCCAGGGCATTGGCATTGAGGCGCCAGCCCGAGGTTTCCGGCAGGGCACAGAGTTCGCGCAAGTGCAGATGCCGGCCGGGGCGCGCCGGCTCCAGCCGATCCAGCTCGCCGATCTCGGCTAGCGGCAGATTGGGCACCAGCAGTGGTGGCGCCAGTCGTAGCGCCTCGGGGGTCTCCAAACCGAATTCCCGGGTCTCGCCGTCGGCATCGACCCAGTCGGCGAGCCGTTCGGCAAAGCCCGCGGCCGTCAGTCCGGGCTCGCCCAGGCCGCCCGGACGCTGCGCCAGCAGCTGCTTCAGCTGCCGCAACGCCAAGTCCCGCTCCGGGCCGGCCAGGGCGTTGACGTTGAAGCAGCCGTGCAGATCGCGCAGCTGGGCACGGACCTGAGCCCCCTCCACCTCGTAGGCCAGCACCTCGCCTCTCAGGCTCTGCCAGAATTCGGGACGCTGGCGGGCCCCGGCCTGTATCAGGCCCTGGGTGACCACCTGCTCGGCGCCCGCCGCCAGCACCCGCGCCAGGGTCTCGTGCTCCAGCAACCGTGCCTGCTGCAGTTCGGCCCGCCCTTCGGCCAGCAGCACCGGCAACAAGGCCGCCACCAAGGCCAGCGCCCAGAGCGCCATCAGCAGGGCCACGCCCCTTTGTCGCCGCACCCCTGTTTCTCCGCGCAAAAGCGGCATTGGAACCGATGCAGGTTGCAGAATCGTGGCAGTGACGCGGATGCCCAACACCAAACCCCAAACAAAAAACCCGCCACCAGGGCGGGTTTCCTCAGCACCAGGGCCGCCTCACAGCTTGGCGATGGACACCTCGGTGGATTTGACGAAGGCGATCACTTCGCTACCCACTTGCAGCTCCAGCTCCTTGACCGAGCGGGTGGTGATGACGGAGGTGACGATGCCGGCGGCGGTCTGGACGTCGATCTCGGAGAGCACCGAGCCTTCGATGATTTCCTTGATGGTGCCCTTGAACTGGTTGCGAACGTTGATGGCCTTGATGGTCATGGCAGAACTCCTCGGATGAACGATCAATAGGCCCAGCGCAGTTGCGTGGGCAGGGGTTGCACGATTTCCGGTAGATCGGGGTTGAGCGGCTGCTGCAGCACCCGGGCGAGTACCTCGGCCTCCAGGCGGGCCAGGTTGGCGTCGCCCGCGGCGCGGGGACGCGGCAGGTTGACGTCGAGATCCAGGCCGACGTGGCCGTCTTCGATGAGCACCACGCGGTCGGCCAGGGCCACCGCCTCGCCCACGTCGTGGGTCACCAGCAGCACGGTGAAGCCGTGACGCTGCCAGAGGCCCTCGATGAGTTGCTGCATCTCGATGCGGGTCAGGGCATCCAGGGCGCCCAGCGGCTCGTCGAGCAGGAGCAGGCGCGGCTGGTGGATCAGGGCACGGGCCAGGGCTACACGCTGCTTCTGGCCACCGGAGAGCGCCGAGGGCCATTCCTGGGCGCGATCGGCCAGGCCGACCGCCTCCAGGGCCTCCAGCGCCTTGGGCTTCCAGTCACCCTTGAGGCCCAGGCCGACGTTGTCGATGATGCGTTTCCAGGGCAGCAGGCGCGCATCCTGGAACATCAGCCGGGTGTCCTCGCGGTGCTGGACCAGGGGTTCGTCCTGGCCCAGCAGCTGGCCACCGCTGGCCTTGTCGAGCCCGGCCACCAGGCGCAGCAGGGTGCTCTTGCCGCAGCCACTGCGGCCCACCACGGCGACGAACTGGCCGGCCGGGATTTCCAAGTCGATCCCGTGCAATACGGTGCGTTCGCCGAATGTCTTCACTACCTGTTGCAGCTTGAGGGCGATGCCCCGCGCCAAGGGCGGAATGGCTTGGAGATTGGTCATGCGTGGGCCCCCTTCTGATAGGCCGGATGCCAGCGCAGCCAGGCGCGTTCCAGGCCGCGGGCGGCGAGGTCCGCCAATTTGCCGAGTACGGCGTAGAGCAGGATGGCCAGCACCACGACGTCGGTCTGCAGGAATTCCCGGGCATTCATCGCCAGGTAGCCGATGCCGGAGCTGGCGGAAATGGTCTCGGCGACGATCAGCGTCAGCCACATCAGGCCAAGGGCGAAGCGCACCCCTACCAGGATGGACGGCAGCGCGCCCGGCAACACCACGTGCCAGAACAACCGCGCCCCGGAGAGGCCGTAGCTGCGAGCCATCTCCACCAGCGCCGGATCGACGTTGCGGATGCCGTGGTAGGTGTTCAGGTAGATGGGGAAGAACACCCCCAGGGCCACCAGGAACAGCTTGGCCGACTCGTCGATGCCGAACCAGAGGATCACCAGCGGGATCAACGCCAGGTGCGGCACGTTACGGACCATCTGCAGGGTGCTGTCGAGCAGGCGCTCGCCCCATTTCGACAGCCCGGTGATGAAGCCCAGCGCCAGGCCGATGCTGCCGCCGATGGCGAAGCCGATGCCGGCGCGCCAGCCGCTGATGGCCAGGTGTTGCCAGAGCTCGCCGCTCTTGACCAGGCTCCAGCCCGCCTCCAGCACCGCGGCCGGCGACGGCAGGATGCGGCTGGACAGCAGGCCGCTGCTCACCGACAGCTGCCAGGCGAGAATCAGGGCCACCGGGACCACCCAGGGCGCCAGGCGCTGCAATTGGCGTTCGGTCGTACTGCTCATCCCGGCCTCCCTCAGCTCTGCGCCGCTTTCTGCGGCAGGATGTCGTTGGCCACCATCTCGCCGAAGGGACTCACGTAGTTGGCGCCTTCCACCTGGGTCGGCCGCTTGACCGGCAGGTGCGGGAACAGCAACTCGGCCACCCGGTAGGACTCTTCCAGGTGCGGATAGCCGGAGAAGATGAAGGTATCGATGCCCAGGGCGGCGTATTCCTTGACCCGCTCGGCCACGGTGGGGCCGTCGCCAACCAGGGCGGTCCCGGCGCCGCCACGTACCAGGCCGACGCCGGCCCAGAGGTTGGGGGCGATTTCCAGGTTGTCGCGGCGGCCCTTGTGCAGGGCGGCCATGCGTTGCTGGCCGACCGAGTCGAAGCGGGCGAAGGCGGCCTGGGCCTTCTCGATGGTGGCATCGTCCAGGTTGGCGATCAGGCGGTCGGCGGCTTTCCAGGCCTCTTCGTTGGTCTCGCGGACGATCACGTGCAGGCGGATACCGAAGCGCACGGTGCGCCCCAGGGCCGCCGCCTTGGCCTTGACCGTCTCGATCTTCTCGCGCACCGCGTCGAGCGGCTCGCCCCAGGTCAGATAGAGTTCCACCTGCTCGGCGGCGAGGTCCTGGGCGGCATCGGAGGAGCCGCCGAAGTACAGCGGCGGACGCGGCTGCTGCAGCGGCGGATAGAGCAGCTTGGCGCCCTTGACCTGGATGTGCTTGCCTTCGTAATCCACCTGCTCGCCTTCCAGCACCCGGCGCCAGATGCGGGTGAATTCCACGGAAGCCTCGTATCTTTCGCTGTGGGACAGGTGCAGGCCGTCGCCGGCCAGTTCGTCCGGATCACCGCCGGTGACCAGGTTGAACAGCGCCCGGCCACCGGAGAGCCGATCCAGGGTCGCCGCCTGGCGCGCCGCCACGGTGGGCGAGATGATCCCGGGGCGCAGGGCCACCAGGAACTTGAGTTTCTGGGTAACGGGGATCAGCGAGGCGGCTACCAGCCAGGAATCCTCGCAGCTGCGACCGGTGGGGATCAGCACCCCACCGAAGCCCAGGCGGTCGGCGGCCTGGGCGATCTGGGTCAGGTAGCCGTGATCGACCGCGCGGGCGCCGTCGGCGGTGCCCAGGTAATGGCCATCGCCGTGGGTCGGCAGGAACCAGAAGATGTCGAGACTCATGGGGCGTTCTCCAGCTAAGCGAAATCAGGGTTTGGCGGCGGTCTGCAGACTGGCGGGCGGGGTCCACACC
>CAUQPA010000431.1:0-4415 GCA_963519325.1 uncultured Pseudomonas sp.
GGCGGGGATGATCGTAGGTTGGGTTGAGACGGCTCCATCGTCGAAGCCCAACAGGCCCGTACCAGGGCGAAAGCTGTTGGGCTTCGCTGCGCTCAACCCAACCTACGGTCACCCCTGAGGGCGGCCTGACGCTCAGTACACCGCCAGGATCTCCTGCCTGTGTACCTTGCCTTCCACCGTTACCGCCACCTCATCGCCCTCTTCCCGCCCGAGCAATGCCTGTCCCAGGGGCGCGCGGGGCGAAATCACCAGCACCTCCTGGCCGTCCAGCCTGACCTTGAGTCCCGCCCCATCCGGCCCGAGGAACAGCCAGCGACTACCCGATGGCATGGCCAATTCGATCAGGGCGCCGACGCGAATGCCGTCGTCCATCACGACCGGCGTCAACGCCCGGTAGGCTGCCAAGGCCAGTTCGATCTCGTGCAGGCGCCGCCGCTGGCCGTCGGCCAGATAGGCGGCTTCCAGGCCGCGGGTATCGTATTTGTTCTCGGCCTTGCTTTCGCTGTGGGTGGCCGCCTCGTGGCTGGCCGCCAGTTGCTGGCGAAGCACGTCGCGGTCCTGTTCCAGGGCCTGGAGGATAAGGGTGAGCAGTCGTGCTTTGTCCATGAAGCCATCGCCGGGGCAAAGGGTGCGAGCCTAAGGCCAAACTCTTCGCCCCGCCAGCCTGGGCGAAGCGTCCGTCCGCTGGCCAGAACCCGTGCGCGAGCCACCGGTCAGTAGAAGGCAAGATGTAACAGGATCAAACAGATGCGCACCCGTACCGGACTCACCCTGCTCGCCCGTAGCGGCTACGCCGCCCGTGGCCTCGTCTACCTGATCATCGGGGTGCTCGCCCTGCTCGCCGCCCGGGGCTCCGGTCAGCCGGCGGACAGCCACGACAGCCTGGAAGCCCTGCTCACCCAACCCTTCGGCCATTTCCTGGTCGGCCTGGTGGTGGTGGGCCTGGTGGCCTTCGCCGCCTGGCGCATCCTGCAGGCGCTACGCGACGTCGACGACCACGGTCGCAAGCCCAAGGGCCTGGTGATTCGCGCCGGCCTGCTGGTGGGCGGTATCACCTATGGCGCCCTCGCCTTCTTCGCCCTCGGCCTGCTGGTCAGCGGCCTGCGCCAGAGCGGCGGCTCGGGCGGCAACACCAACGACTTCCTGCAACTGCTGCTCAGCTGGCGCTATTCCAACCTGCTGGTGTACGTCGCCGCGCTCATCCCCCTGGGCGTGGGCCTGGCGCATTTCGTGAAGGGCTGGAAAGCCAGCTTCGAGCGTTATCTCGAAGCCAGTCCCGAACAGCTTCGCCTGATTCGCCCCATTGGCCGTTTCGGTCTGGTCGCCCGTGGCGTGGCCTTCGTCGAGATCGCCGTGTTGCTGATGATCAGTGGCTCGCGCTACCAGGCGCTGCATCCCCCAGGCATGAAGGATGCGCTGAACGGCCTGCAGAACCTGCCCTTCGGCACCCTCATCCTGTCGGTGGTCGGCCTTGGGCTGATCGCCTTCGCCCTCTACAGCTTCGCCGAAGCCTACTGGCGGCGCATCGAGATGGACCTGCCGGACGTCGGCGGCTCGTTGCGCCAGGTGCTGCCGCGGTAGGGCTCGTCTGAAAAATCGCCGAGCGAAGGCCAGCCAAGACGACAACGAGTAAGGAAGCGGACCGGGCTCGCGAACGAGTTCACGAGGGGTAAATGAGCGTTGCAGTGGGCCACCTGGGCCGGCTGGCGATCCAGATGATTTCAAGGCAGCCTACCCTAGCGCCGGTACCTTTCAGCCGAAGCCTAGACCAGTGTCAGCCGCTCGCGCATGGCCTGCCAATGGCTACCCTCCCAGAACACCTTGTCGCACTGAGAGCAGTAGAGAAAATGCCGATGACGTTCCCGCACGCGCGGCGGTACCCGCTCGCTGACCTGCGCTAGATCTACTGCCTGGAGCCCTGAGTTGCAGGCCAGGCAACGGGAAAACGGCGCCGCCCAGGCCCGCAAGGCCAGGCGCTCATAGAGTTCGCGCAGTTGCGCCTCGGGCTGCAAGGCATGGACGTAACAGCCCAGAAGTACATTGCGCCGCTTCAGTAGCTCCCGGTCCCGGGTGAGCAGGATGCGTTCTTCGCGATTGGCCAGCTCGGCCAGGGCGGGATCGGCGTAGGCGTTGTCGTACAGGGTGTCGAAACCGGCCATGCGCAGTCGGCGTGCCAGGGCGCCCAGATGCGCATCGGCGACGAAGCGCGGCCGTCCTGCCGCCTGGTGCTCACCTTGGATTCCAGCCTCAGCCGCCTGGGCGGGATGGACGACCACCTGATCGCCATCAGCCAGGCGTTGCCCGAGCGCGGCGCTCTGGTCATTGATCAGCAGGAGCCCCACCTCGGTATGGGGCACGCCGAGCGCCTCGATCTGATGCTTGGCACTCGCCACCGCCGCGCACGCGACCCAGATTGCCCGGCCGCGATGGGCCGGGGCCAGGAAGCGTTCGAGGGCACCGTGGAAACGAAAACTGGCCTGGGTCATGGCCTCACTATGCCAGGGGCCGCCCCAGGCCGGCGCCGGTTCCGATGGATGACCCTGGTCAGGCCTCCACCTGGCTCCACTGCTTGTTCAGGCGCTTATCCGAGACCGGCATCCGCGTACCCAACTGCTGGGCCCACAGCGAGACCCGGTATTCCTCCAGCATCCAGCGATAGAGTTCCAGGTTGGCGTCGCGCTTGCCCTCCTGGCCATGCTTGGCGGCGCGGGCGCGATACTGCTCCCAGAGCCCGGCCAGTTCGCCGCTCCAGACGCGATCCCGCTGCACCTGGCCGCCGAGCTTGTCGAAGCGTTGTTCGATGGCCCTCAGGTAACGTGGATACTCCTTGAGCCACTCCAGCGGCGTAGCTCGGACGAAGCCGGGATAGACCAGGCTGGCCAGTTGCGCCTTGATGTCGTTCAAGGCCACCGCCTGGGCCAGGTCGATGCGGCCCTTGAACTTCTTCTGCAAACCATGCCAGAGCTTGAGGATCTCCAAGGTCAGCCGCGCCAGCCGCTCCGCCTGCTCGGTCCAACCGGCCTTGCGCCGTTCGGCCAGGGAGGCCAGGCCAGCGCCATCCCGCGGTAGCTCGGACTCATCGGCGAGAATGGCGGCGTCCAGGCTGGCCAGCAGGATGTCTTCCACCAGGGCTTCCGGCCGGCCCAGCTCGCGGTGCAGCAGGCCCAGCTCGGTGAGCCCGGGCAGCTTGCCGCGCAGGAACTTGGCCTGCTCCGCCAGTTGCTGCAACAACAACCGTTGCAGCGCCCGTCGGTGCTGGTAGGCGGCCTCGGCCTGGGTGGCGAAGCGACCTTCGCGCACAGTGCCCTGCTCGTCCACCAACGCTGGATAGACCGTCATCGACAGCCCGGCCACCTGTTGCTGGGTCTTGGCCGCCACCTGAGCGAAGGCCTTGGCCTCCACCGGGCGCTGCTCCTGGCGTTTCTGCGTTGGCAAGGCCAGCGCCGCCTGGCTTTCCTCGGCGAATCGCGCCGTCACCTCGGCCAGATCGCGGCCTTCGCCCAGGGGCTTGCCCTGGGCATCGACGACTTCCAGATTCATGCGCAGGTGGCGGTCGAGACCCGCCTCGGCTTCCGGCCAGGCTTCCTCGGGGATGCGCGCGCCGGTCATGCGTTGTAGCTCGCGCCCCAAGGCCTCGTGCAGCGAGCCTTCGCCGAAGGGGATCTTGTCCAGCGCCGCGCGGACGAAATCCGGCACCGGCACGAAATTCTTGCGCAGCGCCTTGGGCAGGTTGCGCACCAGGGCCACGCAGCGGTCATAGAGCAGGCCCGGCACCAGCCAGTCCAGCCGCTGTGGCGGCAGTTGCGGCAACAAGGGCGCCGGCACCCGCAGGGTGACACCATCGCGCGGATGGGTCGGGTCGAATTCGTAGGACAGCGGCAGCGTCAGCTCGCCCAGACGCAGGGTGTCGGGGTACTGGGCGGCGGTGACCTCGCTGGCCTCACGGGCGAGGACGTCCTCCTCGCGCATGACCAGCAGGTCCGGCTGCTTGGCGCTCTCGCGGCGGTACCAGCTGTCGAAGGTGGCGGTCTGGTAGACGTCCGCCGGCAAGCGCGCGGCGTAGTAGTCGAACAGCGTCTCCTCGTCGGCGAGGATATCGCGGCGGCGCGCCTTGGCTTCCAGCTCGTCCAGCCGCTCCAGCAGGGCGCGGTTGGCGGCCAGGCACTTGGCGCGGCTGTTGATCTCGCCGCGCACCAGGCCCTCGCGGATGAACAGCTCACGGGCGGCGGGCGGATCTATGGGGCCGAAGTGCACCGGACGGCGGCCGACCACGATCAGGCCATAGAGGGTGACCTGCTCATAGGCCACCACCTGGCCGCGCTTCTTCTCCCAGTGGGGCTCCAGGTGCGTCTTCTTGACCAGGTGGCCCGCCACCGGCTCGATCCAGTCCGGTTCGATCTTGGCCACCATACGGG
>CAUQPA010000432.1:0-4413 GCA_963519325.1 uncultured Pseudomonas sp.
GGAGGTAGACGATGCCGTTTTCGGTGACCACCTTGATGCGCGAGCCGGGGATGTCCTCGTCGGCGAACATCTGGGTCTTGATGCGGGTGGTCAGCCAGGAGTCGTTGCTCCGCGCCAGCAGCGAGGAGTTGGCGGTCACCTGCAGTTCGTTGTGCACGGTCTTGACCCGCTGCACGCTGCGCACGGCCTGTTCGGCCTGGGCCTTGAGGTCGGCCCGCGGGGTCTGCCCGGCGATCAGCACCACGCCGTTGTAGCTCACCACCACGATGTGCGAGCTGGCGAGATCGGTATTGGCCTTGGAAATGTTGACCGCGGCCTTGGTCTCGATCAAGGCGTCGTCCACGGTGCTGCCGAGGGTACGGGTGCCGCGGTTGTCGTCGATGGGCTTGTCGCGGCTGGCGGTGACCACGTTGCTGCAGCCAGCCACGGCGAAGGACAGCGCCAGGATGGCGAGGAGGGGAGCCTTCTTCATTCTTCGCTTCCAAACAGTTGCTGATCGATCTGGTCGCACAGGCAGTGGATCACCAGCAGGTGTACTTCCTGGATGCGGGCGGTGACCTTGGCCGGGACGCGGATCTCGACGTCTTCGGGCAGCAGCAGCGAGGCCATGCCGCCGCCGTCGCGACCGGTGAGGGCGACCACGGTCATCTCGCGGTCGTGGGCGGCCTGGATCGCCTGGATCACGTTGGCCGAGTTGCCGCTGGTGGAAATGGCCAGGAGGATGTCGCCGGGCTGACCCAGGGCGCGGATCTGCTTGGAGAACACCTCGTTGTAGCTGTAGTCATTGGCAATGGAGGTCAGGGTCGAGGTGTCGGTGGTCAGTGCCAGCGCCGGCAGGCTGGGGCGCTCGCGCTCGAAGCGGTTGAGCAGCTCCGAGGAGAAGTGCTGGGCATCGCCGGCGGACCCGCCATTGCCGCAGGTGAGGATCTTGCCTTCGTTGAGCAGGGCCGCAACCATGACCTGGCTGGCCAGATCGATATGGGGAATCAGGACTTCCATCGCCTGACGCTTGGTTTCGATGCTGTCCCGGAAGAGTTTCTGGATGCGGGCGTGGGTATCCATCGCGATATCTTTGACCTGTGCAGTGGAGGGCCTCAGGCCTCGAAGGCTTGGGTGATCCATTCGAGTGACTGAGGGGACGCGTCGGCCCCGGGGCCGATCGCGATCACGTCGAAACGACAGGGCCGCTTGGCCCAGCGCGCTTCGGATTGCAGAAAGAGGGCGGCGCTGTTGACCAGCCGCTGCCGCTTGCGGGCATCTATGCTTTCCGCGGCACCGCCCCAGGCGGTATGCCGGCGAGCGCGCACCTCGACGAATACTACTGTATCGCCGTCGAGCATGACCAGATCGAGCTCACCACCCCGCCAGCGCCAGTTGCGCGCGATCAGCCGCAGGCCGCGCGTCTGCAGGAACTGCAGGGCGCGGTCCTCGGCCTGCTGGCCGCGTTGCAGGTGCGGGGCCTGCTTCACGGCGTGCTGAGCGAAGCCGGCACGCTGGTGGCGGGCAGCGGTGCGTTGCTGGCCGGCAGCGGCTGGGCCACGCCGTTGCGGAATTCCGCCCAGGGCAGGTGGCGCACCACGCGCTGGTCGGGCGCCACGCTCAGATTGCCGGACAGGCCGGGCAGCTCGGAGTTGGGCAGCGCCTTGAGCTGCTGCAGGTGCAGCGCCAGCAGGTAGGCGTCGGCGCCCATGGCGTAGAGGCGGCCGATGCTGGTACCCGCCTGGGGCCACTGGCCGGTGATCTTGGCGCGCAGCGGATTGCTGGGGTCGAGCAGCCAGGGCGTTTCGCAGAACAGGATGCCGTTCAGGTCCTGGTTGACGCCCGGCTCGTTGACCCCGCTGTTGAGATTGGAGGTCGCGTACACCGGCAGGTCGCGGGCGTTCTGGTAGACCAGGATCGGCTTGATCTGGCGCGCCTGGGCCGGTGTCGCGGCGAGGAAGATGAAGTCCATGCCCTGGCGCATCTGCAGCAGGCTGGTGATGCGATTGGCGATCTCCACCGGTTGGCCGATCCGCTCGGCGGCGACCAGGCGGCCACCGAGTTGTTGCCATTCGCTCTGGAAGGCGGCCAGCACGCGGCTGCCCCAGTCACCCTGGGGCACCATGGCACCGGCGCTGCGCTTGCCGTCGGCCCAGGCGCGGCGGGCGGCTTCGCGGGCTTCGTCTTCGGCGGCGAGGCCAAACTGGAAGAGTTGCGGCGGCTGGGCGCCCTGGCTGTCGCCATAGTTCAGCGCCAGGGTGTTGATCGGCAGCTGCGGGCGATCACCCAGTTGCTTTACCAGATTCTTCTCCAGCGGGCCGACCACCAGTTGGATGCCGGCAGCCTGGGCCTGGCGGTAGAAGGTGTCCAGCGAACCCATCTGGGTGCTGTCGTAGACCGTCACGGTCGGGGCGGGCTGGTTGGCGGCCAGGGCCTCGTAGCGGGCGGCTATGAAGCCATCCTGCAGCGCGCGGGAGACGCCGGCGAGCTGGCCCTGCAAGGGCAGCAACAGGGCGACGCGATTGAGCGGTTCCCGCGCCAGGGTCTTCAGGCGCTCCAGGTCATCGGGCAGGTTGCGCGCGGCGGGATGACCGGGGTGCTGCTTCTGCCAGTCCTCGATGGCGGCCAGCTGCTGATCCAGCGCCAGGTTGCCACGGGTGATGGCGGCCAGGGCCAGCCAGCCATTGAGGTCGGCGTCCTTCACGCTCTGGCGCAGTTGCGCATCCGGCAGGCTGGTCACCAGCTGCCAGATCTGCTCGCGGTTGTCATGGGCGGCGTCGCCGTCGAGCAGCGGGCCGAGGAAGATCCGCTCCTGGGCGGCAGCGAGCGCCTGGCCGTTGGCCGCCTGGGCATCGGCCTTGGTCAGGCCGCTGCGGATCTGCTGCTGCGCCGGCAACTCGCCCAACTGGGCGAAGCTCGGGTGATCGAAGCGCTTGAGCGCCTGCGCCGGTTGCTTGTCGAGCAGGTCGAGCTGGGCCAGCAGGGTCTGGGCGAACATCTGCTGCGCCGGCTTCAGGCCTTCCAGGTTGATGGAGCCCAGGATCTGCCGCGCCTCACGGGAGTTCTGCTGGGCGTAGGCCTTGTCGGCGGCGGTCAGGCGCAGCAGGTTGGCCTGTTCGGATTGGCTGGCGCCGGCCTGGTTCAGCAGTTGCTCGATGCTGGCCTGGCTGGGCTGGGGCAGTTCCCCGAGCGTGCTCGTGGTAGGCGTGCTGCTACAGGCGGCGAGCAGGGCGAAGGCGGTGGCGCAGAGCAGCGGACGCAGGCGGAACTTCATGCGGTGGTTCCTGAGCTAGGGTCTGGAAAGGGCCCGATTGTCTCACAGCACCCAGGCGCTGCGAACGCCGAGGGCGAGAGCGGCGTACACTGTTGGGCTATTTCCAGTCCGTCAGGTTTCATCATGATTTCGCCCGGTACTCTTTATGTGGTTGCCACCCCCATCGGCAACCTGGACGACATCACCGCCCGCGCCCTGAAAGTCCTGTGCGAAGTGGCCCTGATCGCTGCCGAGGACACCCGTCATTCGTCGCGCCTGCTACGGCATTTCGGGATCGAGACGCCCCTGGCGGCCTGTCACGATCACAACGAGCGGGATGCCGGTGGCCGCTTCATCGCCCGCTTGCTGGCCGGTGACGACGTCGCCCTGATCTCCGACGCCGGCACGCCATTGATTTCCGATCCGGGCTTTCACCTGGTCCGGGCGGCGCGCGCCCAGGGGGTCAGGGTTTCGCCGGTGCCTGGGGCCTGCGCCCTGGTCGCGGCGCTGTCGGCGGCCGGCCTGCCGTCGGATCGCTTCAGCTTCGAAGGCTTCCTGCCGGCCAAGGCGGTGGGGCGCCAGGGGCGCCTGGCCGCGCTGCGCGAAGATCCGCGGACGCTGATTTTCTACGAGGCGCCCCACCGTCTCGATGAGTGCGTCGCCGATATGGTGGCCACCTTCGGCCCCGACCGGCACATCGTGCTGGGCCGCGAGCTGACCAAGACCTTCGAGACCCTGCGCGGCCTGCCTGCCGCGGAGTTGCAGGCCTGGATCCGTGCGGACCTGGATCAGCAGCGCGGCGAATGCGTGCTGCTGGTGGCCGGCTGGACGGCGCCCGAGGACGCCGAGGTCGATGCCGAGACCCTGCGCATCCTGGATCTGCTGCTGGAAGAACTGCCGGTCAAGCGCGCTTCCGCCCTGGCGGCGCAGATCACCGGGGCGCGCAAGAATCTGCTGTACCAGCTGGCCCTCGAGCGCAAGGCCGAGTGATCGGCGTTTCCTGGACATCTTTCCTTGTTATCCGGCACCAGTCTCTATACCCTTGCGCCGCGAGAGCCGACCGGGCAGTCGCTGTCGTGATCCGCAAGGGTTGCGAGGGAGGAAAGTCCGGGCTCCATAGGGCGAGGTGCCAGGTAACGCCTGGGAGGCGTGAGCCTACGGAAAGTGCCACAGAAAATAAC
>CAUQPA010000433.1:0-4406 GCA_963519325.1 uncultured Pseudomonas sp.
GGCCTTGCCGCTGCCGTATTCCTCGAAGGAACCCAGGTAGTGCTTGGTGCCGGTGACCAGCGCCAGGTGCTGCAGCGGCGCACCGTCCAGGGCCTGGCAGAGGTTGTCCATCATGGCGCCGTTGGCCTCGACGTTTTCCTTCTCGGTGGCGCGACGGGTCCAGGTGCAGAAGAACACGTGGCTGATCGGCAGTCCGGCCAGGGCCTGGCGGGTGGACTCGGCGTCCAGCAGATCGGCGGCCACCGGAATGACCCCCTCCTGCTCCACCGGCTTGCGTGCCAGGCCATAGACGGTCCAGCCGGAGGCGACCAGGGTGAGGGCCAGGTTATAGCCGGAAATGCCGGTGACGCCGACGATGAGAGCGGTGCCCTTGCGCATGAAACCTCCAATAGGGGTGATAGATGGCCTGCGGCGGTCGCAGGCGCTGTAGATAAGGGAGTGCCTTATCTCAGGGTTGATTCCAGCCTATTGGAGAATTAACGGCGTATCCTAGGTATAAATTCCCCTTTCACGGGAATCAGATTCCGCAATCGGGAGCCGCTCTTGTATTCCTCCGAACGCCTCAAGGGGCTCGACGTCTTCGTCACCGTGGCCGACCTGGGCAGCTTCACCGCCGCCGGCGAACGCCTCAACCTCACGGCCTCGGCCATCGGCAAGAGCGTGGCTCGGCTGGAGGGCCGCCTGGGGGTCCGGCTGTTCCAGCGCACCACCCGACGGCTGAGCCTGACCGAGGCCGGCACCAGTTTCTACCGCACCTGTACGGCGGTACTGGCCGAGCTGGAGCAGGCCGAGCTGGGCCTGACCACCCAGGAGGGCGAACCCCATGGTCGGGTCCGCATCGACCTGCCCGCCGCCTATGGCCGCCTGCATGTGCTGCCGGTGATCCTGGAGCTGCTACAGCGCTATCCGCTGCTGCAACCGGATCTGTCCTTCGCTGATCGCTTCGTCGATCCCGTCCATGAGGGCATCGACATCCTGGTGCGTATCGGCGGCTCCGACGCCTGGCCGGCCAGCCTGGGGCATCGCTACCTGGGCACCCAGCGCCAGGTGTTCTGCGCCGCCCCCGCCTATCTCGCGCGGCAGGGGCGACCGCAGCGTCCTGGCGACCTCGCCGATCATCTCTGCATCGGCTTTCGCCAGGCCGATGGCCTGGTCAGCCCCTGGCACCTGCGCGGCGAGCAGCCGGGAGAGAGCGAGCGCTGGGTGTTCCAGCCGCGGCTGGTGGTGGGTGACGGCGAAGGCGAGGTGCTGGCCGCCCTGGCCGGGCATGGCATCGCCCAGCTACCCACCTGGCTGATCGCCGAGCACCTCGCCAGCGGCGCGCTGGTGGACGTCCTGCCCGACTGCGCGGTCGACGGCCTGCCGATCAACCTGGTCTGGCCGCGCAGCCGGGAGACCCTGCCGCGGGTGCGGCTGCTGCTCGACCACCTGGCCACCCGGCTGCTGCCCACGGTGGCGCCACGGCTGGCGCGCTGAGAACGTCGGCTGCCCAGCGTAGACGGAACGGTGCGGGAACATAGCCGCCGCAAGCCTAGTCGTAACCCATCGTATCTCTGGCCGCCCGAGTTCCATCGATGGGCGGCATGACGATTATCGAGACGATTGATTGGTGCCGTGGACCTGCGCTGCGCAGGATCGACGGTTTGTCATTCGGCCGGGCCAACCTGGCCGCCCCGTTCCACCATCTAGATGAGGTATCTCATGAGCCAAGCCCAAGGCTACGCTGCCCAGTCCCCCGACCAGCCCCTGGCGCCCTTCTCCTTCGAGCGCCGCGAGCCGGGTGCCCACGACGTGCAGATCGACATCCTCTTCTGCGGCGTCTGCCATTCGGACCTGCACACCGCGCGCAACGAGTGGAACAACACGCTGTACCCGTCCGTACCCGGCCACGAGATCGTCGGCAAGGTGACCGCGGTCGGTGCGCATGTGAAGAACTTCAAGGTCGGCGACACCGTCGGCGTCGGCTGCATGGTCGACAGCTGCCAGCACTGCGCCCCCTGTGACGCCGGCGAAGAGTCCTACTGCGAGAACGGTTTCACCGGCACCTACAACGGCAACCTCTACGGTGGCAGTGAGAACACCCAGGGTGGCTACTCCGACCACATCGTGGTCAACGAGAAGTTCGTGCTCAAGGTCAGCCATACCGAGAACCTGGCCGCCGTGGCGCCGCTGCTGTGCGCCGGCATCACCACCTACTCGCCGCTGGCCCACTGGAAGGTCGGCCCCGGCAAGAAGGTCGGCATCGTCGGCCTCGGTGGCCTGGGCCACATGGGGGTGAAGATCGCCCACGCCATGGGCGCCCACGTGGTGCTCTTCACCACCAGCGCCAACAAGAAGGACGACGCCCTGCGCCTGGGCGCGGACGAGGTGGTGGTGTCGAAGAACGAAGACGAGATGGCCGCCCACGCGAACAGCTTCGACTTCATCCTCAACACCGTGGCCGCGCCGCACAACCTGGACGCCTTCCTCACCCTGCTGAAGTGGGACGGCACCATGACCCTGGTCGGCGTACCCGCCGAGCCGCACCCCGCGCCCAGCGTGTTCAACCTGGTGATGAAGCGCCGCCAACTGGCCGGCTCGCTCATCGGCGGTATCCGCGAGACCCAGGAGATGCTGGACTTCTGCGCCAAGCACGGCATCGTCTCGGACATCGAGCAGATCGCCATCCAGGACATCAACGATGCCTACGAGCGCATGCTCAAGAGCGACGTGAAGTACCGCTTCGTGATCGACATGCAGAGCCTCAAGCAGGGCCAGACCGCGGCCTGATCCCGCGCTCCGCTCCGCCGACAACGCCCGCGCCCGTCGCGGGCGTTGTCATTTTCGGTAACGCATTTTTGGCGCAGTCCGCGGTCCTAGCGATGACGACAATGACGAGGCGGCGGCCATGCAGTGGGACAAGGGACAACGTAGCGACAACGTGGAACAGGCCAGCGGCGGACGCGGCATGAAGATCGGCGGCGGCCTGGGCCTAGGCGGCGTGGCCCTGGTGGTGGTGTTCGGGCTGCTCAGCGGCCAGAGCCCGACCCAGATCCTCGGCAACCTGATCAGCCTCAGCGGCCAGGGTGCCCCGACCCAGCAGCAGACCACCGCGCCGGCGGACAACAGCCAGGTGGACTTCGTCCGCGTGGTGCTGGGTGAAACCGAGAACACCTGGAGCCGGATCTTCCAGGCCCATGGCGAACAGTACCAGCCGCCCAAGCTGGTGCTCTTCAATGGCCAGGTGCAATCCGGTTGCGGCGGTGCCACCGCGGCCAGCGGGCCCTTCTATTGCCCGGTGGACGGCAAGGTCTACCTCGACCTCTCCTTCTTCCAGGAACTGCAGCAGCGCTTCGGCGCCGACGGCGATTTCGCCCGCGCCTACGTCATCGCCCACGAGGTCGGCCACCATGTGCAGAACCTCACCGGCACCACCAACAAGATGGAAGCGGCGCGCCGGCGCGGCATTCCCACCGAAGGCGCCACCGGTCTGTCGGTCCGCCTGGAGCTGCAGGCCGACTGCTATGCCGGGGTCTGGGCCAACGACGCCCAGCAGCGCCTGAACTGGCTCGACCCGGGTGACCTGGAAAAGGCCTTGAATGCGGCCAATGCCATCGGCGACGATCGCCTGCAACGCCAGGCCCAGGGTCGCGTGGTGCCGGATTCCTTCACCCATGGCAGTTCGGCGCAACGGGTGAAGTGGTTCCGCACCGGCTTCGACAGTGGCAAGGTGGAGAGCTGCAACACCTTCGCTGCGCAGGCGCTCTGACCTGCCGAGGAGTCCGTCGATGCGTCGCCTGTTTGCGCTGTGCCTGATCCTGGCTGCCAACTCCGCCCTGGCGGCGCCCCACGAAGGCGTGGCCCGCATCGTCGACGACCGCCTGCCGATCGGCACGGCCCAGGCCGCGCTGGAGCTGTCCACCGACTGGAGCCGACCGCATCCGGAAATCCGCCGCGCCCTGGTGATCGTCCATGGACGGCTGCGCAACGCCGCGACCTATTTCCGTTCCGGTGAAACCGCCACCCAGGCGGCGGGCGCCAGCGCCGATACCCTGGTGATAGCCCCGCAGTTCCTCAACGAAGAGGACGTCAAGCGCCATCAGTTGCCGGACGACCTGCTGCGCTGGCAGGGCAATGCCTGGATGGGCGGCGAACCGGCGCTGGGGCCGAGCCCATTGAGCAGCTTCGCGGTATTCGACGCCCTCCTCGCTCACCTCGCGGATCGGCGCCTGTTGCCCAACCTGCAAGAGGTGGTGATCGCCGGCCATTCCGGCGGCGGCCAGGTGGTCCAGCGCTACGCCGTGCTCGGCCAGGGTGAACGCCCGCTGGCGGGCAGCGGCATCCGCCTGAGATTCGTGGTGGCCAATCCGTCGTCCTATGCCTATTTCGACGCCAGCCGCCCCGATGCCCAGGGCCGTCCCGCCCCC
>CAUQPA010000434.1:0-4398 GCA_963519325.1 uncultured Pseudomonas sp.
CCGAGTACCAGCGCCTGCTGCAGCCGCCCCAGGCACCCCGTCGCCCCAAGCAGGATCCGACGCTGCCGTTGATCGAAGCGGTCAGTCTCGAGCCGGCCGAGCCGGAGTTGGGACTGGACGAGGTGGAGGCCTGGCGGCAAAGCCTCAAGCAGACGGCGCTCCGGTTTCGCGGCGCCATGACCGAGTGGTAGGGCCGGCAGTTCTGGTATCCCACCCTTGGCGGCCGTCAGGACGATGGCCTTGCAGACCGTCGAAAAAGGCTCAGGCAAGTCAGCCTCTCAGACCCCACGCTGTTACACTGTCCGCTTAGCTGTGGAGATACTGAATGACTACTGCCTACCTGGAAATCGTTGAACTCTCCGATGGTCGCATCGTGTTGCGCCGTGCGGACGACGAGGAAGCCCTCGTTACCCTGGAGTTCTCCAGCGATGCCAAGGATTTCCTGCATGGACAGCAGATAGAGGTGGCCAAGGCCATGTTCAACCTGGGCGTGCAGATGGCCGGTCGACTGGCCGAAGGCGATAGCCTGCAACGCGACGATCAACCGCGCGTCCTGCACTGATTCCTCACTGAGATACCGGCATTCTGTTCTGGAATGCCGTCCTTACGCCTCGTACCGCCCGTCTTCCATCACGCGAATCTGATGTTCAGGCTCTGGCTGTTGCCCTGGGCCGCGGCGCGCGCCAGTTGCTGCTTGCCCGCGTCACTCAGGTCGTGCAGCCAGCTGATCACCGTATGGCTCTGCCCCTTGCGCAGCACCTCGCAGGCCAGTTGCAGCGTCTTGGCCGCACTGGGCGTCTGCAGCAAGAGTACCCGCTCGGGATTCAGGTGGGTACTGCGCAGCCAGGCATTGCTCAGCAAGGAGGGCGGGGTGACCAGGGTCAGCCAGCGCGCATCGTCCTTCTCGCTGAGTTGGCGCAGGATGGGCGCGAGCAATTGCAGGCATTGCTCCTGGCTACCGTGCAGGGACATCTCGCTGAAGGTGTCCGGCAGCGGCGCAACCGGCAGTTCCCGTACCGGCTTGCCAGGCTTGGGCAGGAAGGCGGTCAGCTCCTGCAGCAGCAGGGGGGCCAGCTCCCGCTCTTGAACGGACGAGCGCGGTGCATCGAACATCAGGGGAAATTGCATGGCGACCTCCTCGAGGCGACTTGATCAAATCCACTTGAGGTCATGTACCACCACTACATGACGTCAATGTTCTCCGGCCTGGTCTTGAGCGCTTTCTGGAGCGCGAACCGATACCCCCGATCAAGACTTCGGCGCAAGGCGAAAAGCAGTTGAATAAGGGCTGGCGATGAGGCCAGCCCTGGACGTCAGCGGCGGATGACGCCGACGCTTAAACCTTCGATGGCGAATTCCTGGGTGGAAAGATCGACTTCGATAGGGGAGAACTCAGGATTTTCCGCCAGCAGGGTGACCTGGTTGCCCGAGCGCTTGAATCGCTTCACGGTGACCTCGTCGCCCACCCGGGCCACGACGATCTGGCCGTTGTGCACCTCACGGGTCACATGCACGGCGAGAAGGTCGCCATCGAGGATGCCGACGTCCTTCATGCTCATGCCCTTGACCTTGAGCAGGTAGTCGGCACGCGGCTGGAAGAAGGCCGGGTTGATGGCGCAATTCTCCTCGACGTTCTGCTCCGCCAGGATGGGGGCACCGGCAGCGACCCGACCAATGACCGGCAGGCTTTCATCGGCCTTGCGGGTGGTGTCCAGGCCGGGAATGCGGATGCCCCGCGAGGCGCCCGGTGTCATCTCGATGGCGCCCTTGCGGGCCAGGGCCTTGAGGTGTTCCTCGGCCGCATTCGGCGATTTGAAACCAAGCTCCTGCGCGATCTCCGCGCGGGTGGGCGGAAAGCCATTGGCTTCGAGGCAACGCTTGATGAAGGCCAGGATCTCGGCTTGTCGCGGTGTCAGTTTCAGCATGATGCACGTCGCGTCGTCTAATGATGCTGTGATTATATACAGTAACTTCGGGTGGCAGGCAAGGCCGTCGCCCAGGCTTCTGACGACAGGCTGGATTGCGCACGAGTGGCGGCCAAGGGGTGGGGAAGGCCGCCGCCCTGGCCTGGTTTCCGCCAGTCTCGCAGCGGGCCGACATTGACTCCGATGGCGTTTGAAACATATGTTTCAAACGGAATTCATCTACCGAGGCAGATCATGGCGCAGTCGGATACCGTTGAGCGCATCCTGGATGCGGCCGAGCAGCTGTTCGCCGAGCGTGGGTTCGCCGAAACCTCGCTGCGGCTCATCACCACGCGGGCCGGGGTGAACCTGGCGGCGGTCAATTACCACTTCGGCTCCAAGAAGGCGCTGATCCAGGCGGTGTTCTCACGCTTCCTCGATCCCTTCTTCTTCAATCTGGATCGAGATCTGGATCAGTGGCAGCCGCAGAATGGCGAGCAGATGAGCCTGGAGACGCTGCTGAATCTGCTGGTAGATCATTCGATCGCTATCAAGCCGCGGCATGGCAACGATCTCTCGGTGTTCATGCGGCTGCTGGGCCTGGCGTTCAGCCAGAGCCAGGGCCACCTGCGCAAGTATCTCGAGCAGAACTATGGCCGCGCCTTCCGGCGCTTCCTGTTGCTGATGAATCATGCGGTACCCGAGATCCCGCCGCTGGAGCTGTTCTGGCGCGCCCACTTCATGCTCGGCGCCGCGGTGTTCAGCATGTCCGGCATCAAGGCGTTGCGGGCCATCGGCGAGAACGACTTCGGCGTCGATACCCATACCGAGCAGGTGCTGCGGCTGATGGTGCCCTTCCTCGCCACCGGCATGCGCGCGCCCACCGCGATGCACGAGCCCGAGCTGGCCCGGGCCCAGTATCGGCCACGGCGGTCGACGCCCGTCGAGGCGGCCGAGACCTACTAGGCTGCGGGGGCGAGGGTGGCTGGGGTAAGCTTGCGTCCCTTTCACGGCGCCGTGCGCCGGAGCATTCGGACGAGGTACCCATGCAAGGCTCCCTGATGGTCGATATCGCTGGCACTTGGCTCACCGCCGAGGATCGCCAGCTGCTGCGCCAGCCGGAGGTGGGCGGACTGATCCTGTTCGCCCGCAACATCGAAACCCCGGGCCAGGTCCGCGAGCTGTGTCGGGCGATTCGCGCGGTGCGGCCGGAGCTGCTGCTGGCAGTGGACCAGGAGGGCGGTCGTGTCCAGCGGCTGCGGCGCGACGTGGTGCGCCTGCCGGCCATGGGCCAGTTGGCCGGACGCGCGGACAGCGTCGAGCTGGCTCGGCTCTGTGGCTGGTTAATGGCGACCGAAATCCTGGCGGTAGGACTGGACTTCAGCTTCGCCCCGGTGCTCGACGTCGACCATCAACGCAGCCAGGTCATAGGAGCGCGCTCCTTCGGCAGCGCCGAGCAGGTGATCGAACTGGGCGGCGCCTTCATCGCCGGCATGCACGCGGCCGGCATGGCCGCCACCGGCAAGCACTTCCCCGGACACGGCTGGGCCGAAGCCGATTCCCACTATGCCATTCCCACTGACGAGCGCGATCTGGACACCCTGCAATGTACCGACCTGCGGCCGTTCCAGGCGCTGCTGCCGAAGTTGGGCGCGGTGATGCCCGCCCATGTCATCTATCCGGCGGTGGATCCCCAGCCGGCCGGGTTCTCCCGGCGCTGGCTGCAGGACATCCTGCGCGGCGACCTGGGTTACCAGGGCGTCATCTTCAGCGATGACCTGTCGATGGCCGGCGCCCACGTCGCCGGCGATGCCGGCCAGCGCGTCGAGGCGGCGCTCACCGCCGGCTGCGACATGGGGCTGGTCTGCAATGACCGCGCAGCGGCCGAGCTGGCGCTGAGCCGGGTGCAGCAGCTGGGCGTCGCGCCCGCGCCACGGCTGGCCAGCATGAGGGCCCGGCGCCACGTGGATCTCGATTACCGGCAGCAGCCGCAGTGGAGCCAGGCTCTGCAGCGGTTACGCCAGGCTGAACTCATCTAGAGGACCTTCCCATGACCACCTACGCCATCATCGGCGGCACCGGCCTCACCGCGCTCGCCGGTCTGGAGCTGGACCAGGCCCAGACCTTCGACACCCCCTGGGGCGAACCCTCGGCGCCGATACAGCGCGGCCAGTACGCCGGTCGCCCGGTGCTGTTCCTGGCCCGCCACGGGCATCCCCATCGCATCCCCCCGCACCAGGTGAACTACCGCGCCAACCTCTGGGCGCTCAAGGAAGCCGGGGCCGAGGCCATCCTCGCGGTGAACGCCGTGGGTGGCATCCACGCCGCCATGGGCAGCGGCCACCTGTGCGTGCCCCATCAACTGGTGGACTACACCTGGGGGCGCGGCCATACCTTCTTCGAGGGCGCGGACCTCGAGCACGTCACCCATATCGACTTCAGCTTTCCCTACGACGAGCCCCTGCGTCAGCGGCTGCTCGGCGCGCTGCGTAGG
>CAUQPA010000435.1:0-4391 GCA_963519325.1 uncultured Pseudomonas sp.
CCCCAGCCAAAAACCCTCAGAGCACCGGCATGCCGCCCGTCACTGGCAGCATGGCGCCGGAGATGTAGCTCGCCTCATCGGAGGCCAGCAGCACATAGGCCGGTGCCAGTTCCACCGGTTGGCCCGGGCGACCCAGGGGGGTGCTGCCGCCGAATTGCTCGGGCTCGTCCGGCTTCATGGTGCTGACGATCAGCGGCGTCCAGATCGGGCCGGGGGCCACACTGTTGGCGCGGATGCCCTTGTCGCCGAGCAACTGGGCCAGGCCCGCGGTGAAGTTGGCGATGGCGCCCTTGGTGGCCGAGTAGGCCAGCAGGGTCGGCGGGGCGATGTCGGCGTTGATCGAGGCGGTGTTGATGATGGAACCGCCACGTGGCATGTGCTTCAACGCCGCCTGGGTGATGCGGAACATGGCGTGGATGTTCACATTGAAGGTATGGACCCATTCCTCGTCGGGGATCTCGTCGAGGCTGTCGCGTACCTGCTGGAAGGCCGCGTTGTTGACCAGCACATCGATGCGGCCGAAGGCTTCCACGGTCTTCTGCACCACGTCCAGACAGGTCTGGCGCTCGGCCAGGTCACCCGGCAGCAGGACGGCCTGGCGCCCGGCTTCGGTGACCAGGCGGGCGGTCTCGCGGGCGTCTTCGTGTTCATCGAGATAGGCGATGGCGACGTCGGCCCCCTCGCGGGCGAAGGCGATAGCCACGGCGCGGCCGATGCCGCTGTCGGCGCCGGTGATCAGCGCCGCCTTGCCCTTGAGGCGACCCGAGCCGCGATAGGTCTCGGCGCCGCTGTCGGGTTGCGGATCCATGCGCGCTTCGGAACCGGGAAAGGTCTGGGGTTGGGGTTTCAGCGGGGGCTTGGGATAGTCGCTCATGGGGACTCCTTGGAGGTCAGGAAGAACATTCGATACCCAGGTCGGCCATGACTGCCGGGCCATAGCCGGCGGCGGCCAGGGGCGCCTGGATGTCCTGGTGCAGGTCGGGTACGTAGCCGATCAGCAGGTCGGCCGGGCCGTTGAGGCGGATCTCGCCCAAATCGGCCGGCAGCAGCAGGGACTCGGCGGCGCCGAGCATGCCGCTCCAGCCGGGCGCCTCCAGGCGCACCGGTCGGCCGACGTTGCTCAACAGGCGGGCGCTGCTGAAGCCATAGTCCAGCGGCGGCGCTCCGGCGCCGGCCAGGCGCCAGCGTTCCAGGGCGAAGTGCTGGCAGGCGGTGCACAGCAGACGGTCGTGACCGTCCTTCAGCGGCAGGCGCAGACCGGGGGTGACCCGTGGCTCGGCGTCCAGGTCCAGCTCGTCTAGCAGCGCCTCGATACCCTCGCGCCACTCGGCGTGGGGCAGCGGCTCGCCATCGGTCATGCGCCAGGGCATGGCCTGTTGCTGGATGTCGGAGGTCTGTTCGATCTCGTAGATCAGGGTGCCGGGGCCGAAGCTGTGCAGGGTGCCGCCCGGGACGAAGAAGGTCTCGCCGGCGCGCACTGGCAGGCGCCGCATCACGGCATCGTAGTCCTGCCGCAGCAGGGCGTCGCGCACGCGGTCGCGGGTCTGGCCGGGCTTGAGGCCCACCAGGGCCGTGGCGCCCGGTTCGGCCCAGAGGATGTGCCAGGCTTCGGTCTTGCCGTTGGGCTGGCACTCCAGGCGCTGCGCCGTGGCATCGTCGGCGTGCAGGTGCACCGGCAGGCGACCACTGCCGTCGATGAACTTGGTCAGCAGCGGAAACCAAGGGCCCTGCCAGCCGGGCGCGACCAACTGGTCGGGGTAGGCCTGCACGACCTCGTGCAGGCTCTGGCCAGCGAGGGGACCGTCGAGCACCGTGGCGCTGCTGCCCGGTACGTCGCTGATCTCCCAGGTCTCGGCGATGCGGCCGGGCGGCAGGCCGCGCTTGCCGAGGCGCTCGGCGATCTCGTGACCGCCGAACACATGGGTACGCAAGGGGGTGGAAAGACGCAGGGGATGACCGAGCATCAGGGGGCTCCAGCGGCAGAAAAAGCCCCGGCAGGCGCCGGGGCCAGAGCATCAGAGAATCGGCTTGCCGCCGGTGACGGCGATGCGTGCGCCCGAGGTGTAGCTGGATTCGTCGGAGGCCAGCATCACGTAGACCGGCGCAAGCTCCACCGGCTGACCCGGGCGGCCCAGCGGGGTATTGCCGCCGAATTCCTTGACCTGCTCGGGCGGCATGGTGGCGGGAATCAGCGGGGTCCAGATGGGGCCGGGGGCCACGCTGTTGGCGCGGATGCCCTTGTCGCCGAGCAACTGGGCCAGACCCGCGGTGAAGTTGGCGATGGCGCCCTTGGTGGTGGCATAGGCCAGCAGCGTGGGCCGCGGCATGTCCGAGTTCACCGAGGTGGTGTTGATGATGGAGCCACCTTTGCCCATGTGCTTCACCGCCGCCTGGGTGATGCGAAACATGGCGGTGATGTTAACGTCGAAGGTGTAGACCCACTCGTCGTCGGGAATCTCGTCGAGGGTCTCGTGGGTCATCTGGAAGGCGGCATTGTTGACCAGCACATCGATGCGGCCGAAGGCGGCCACGGTCTTGTCCACTACCGCCAGGCACTGCTCGCGCTGGGACAGGCAGCCCGGCAGCAGCAGCGCCTCGCGCCCGGCCTCGCGCACCAGGCGGGCGGTGTCCTCGGCGTCTTCGTGCTCGTTCAGGTAGCTGATGGCGACATCGGCGCCCTCGCGGGCGAAGGCGATGGCCACGGCGCGACCGATGCCGCTGTCGCCACCGGTGATCAGCGCCTTCTTGCCGGCCAGGCGGCCGGAGCCCTTGTAGCTCTGCTCTCCGCAATCCGGCAGGGGGTTCATGCGCGACTGCAGGCCGGGGACCTCCTGCTGCTGTTCGGGCATGGGGGCTTTGGGGAAGTCGGTCATGAAAGAATCCTCTTAACTAGGTGCCTGTCAGTACCGACAGGCCACAAGCGGCGAGGGTTCTAGATCCGGGACGGGCGGTGCAGCCGAACTAGCGTGGGGCCGATTCCGCCCAGCGCGGCGGTACGGTGGGCTGCCAGGCAACGAGGGCGTCTAGCAGGGCATTGGGCGAGTCTTCCACCTGCAGCATGGCGCGGTGCGGCGCGGCGACGAAGCCCTGGGCCACCAGGTGATCGAGGAAGCCTTCCAGCTGAGCATAGAATCCGTCGACCTCCAGCAGGCCCATGGGCTTGGCGTGGTAGCCGAGCTGGCCCCAGGTCCAGACCTCGAAGAGTTCTTCCAGGGTACCCAGGCCGCCGGGGAGGGCGATGAAGGCATCGGCCAGTTCCGCCATTCGCGCCTTGCGCGCGTGCATGCCGTCGACCACTTCCAGGCGGGTGCAGCCTGTATGGCCCAGTTCGGCGGTCTTGAGACTTTGGGGAATGATGCCGATCACCTCGCCCCCGGCCGCTAGGGCCGCATCGGCGACCACGCCCATCAGGCCGACCTTGCCGCCGCCATAGACCAGGGTGAGGCCACGTTCGGCCAGGGTGCGACCGAGTTGCGCGGCCGCCTCCTGGAAGACGGGCGAAGCGCCGGACTTGGCACCACAGAAGACGCAGACGGTTTTCAGCGACATGGGGACTCCTCGACAGGCAAACCCCTAGCCTAGCCGCCCGATCCGCCGGATCAAAGCACCGTCATCGCGCGAGGAAAGTCTCTTCCGGTGCATTGCCGCTGGCGGCCTGGGCGTAGCTGGCGAACAGCTCGTGCAACAGGGCGGTGAGGGTCATGGCGGGCGTCCTTGGCTGGCGGGAGGTAAAGCCATGGTCGCAGGCGTCTGGCCTGAATACCCGGCAAAGGTTTCGATGGCGCCGATAGAGCGAAGCGTGCCACGCCCTTGCCAGGTCTGCCGGAACCCGCCACCCTCGCATCGGTCTGACTGGCGACTTTCACGCATCCGGAGGGTTCATGAAATCTACGTTGCTCGCTGCGGCGCTGTTCGCACTGGGAAGTACCGGCGCCTGGGCCGCCGACAGCTGTACGACGCAAATCGAAGCCGGCGATCAGATGACCTACAGCCGCGCCTCCATCCAGGTTCCGGCGTCGTGCAAGACCTTCACCGTCGAGCTGATCCACAGCGGTAGCCTGCCCAAGAACGTGATGGGCCATAACTGGGTGTTGACCCGCTCCACCGACGCCGCCGCGGTGGATGCCGCCGGCATGAACGCAGGTGAAGCCAAGGGCTACCTGCCCGAGGGTGACGAACGCATCATCGCCCATACCAAGATGTTGGGTGGTGGCGAGAAGGACTCCGTGACCTTCGATACCGGGGCCCTGGAAGCCGGCAAGGAATACACCTTCTTCTGCTCCTTCCCGGGGCATTTCGGCTCCATGCGCGGGGTGTTGCAGCGCGGGTAAGGGGAAGGTTGGGTTGTGGCGGTCGACCGTCGCAATCCGACCTCTTGAGCAGAAGACGCC
>CAUQPA010000436.1:0-4389 GCA_963519325.1 uncultured Pseudomonas sp.
TTCGAATACGGCGCTGTCGAACAGGGTGATGATGCCGGTGCAGGCGTGGAGGCTGGCGCTAAGGGCGATGCCGGCGAGGATCAGTCGCAGTGGCTGGCCACGGGCCGGGGCGTTGCCGCCGAGCAGATAGACCAGGCCGGCGGCCAGGGTGGCACCCAGCAGGGCGCAGGCCAGGCGTAGCGGTGCATCGTCCAGCCCCACCAGCGACAGCCCGGCCACCACGGCGAAGGCCGCGCCGGCATTGATTCCCAGCAGGCCAGGGTCGGCCAGGGGATTGCGCGTCAGCGCCTGCATCAGGGCGCCGGCCAGGCCCAGGGCGGCGCCCACCAGCAGCCCGAGCAGGGTACGGGGCAGGCGCAGGTCCCAGAGCACCACGGAGTCCGTGGAGCCATCGGGGGCGAACAGCAATTGGAGAATTCGCGTCGCGGACAGCGGCCGGGCGCCTATGCCCAGGCTGGCGATCAGCGCCAGCGCCAGGGCGCCGAGCAGCAGAAGCAGCACCAAGCCACCGCGGGCGAAGGTTGCCGGCTTGGCGAGGGTCGCGACGGCCGGCTGGTTCATGCGACCCCCAGGGCGGCGGCCACGGTCGTCACCACCTGGCGCGCGGCCACGGGGCCGGCGTTCAAATAAAAAGCATCGGTATCCACCCGGATGGCCCGGGACTCGTTCACCGCATTCAACCGCGGCCATAGCGGCTGCCGGGCCAGGCTGGCCAGGGCGGTACCCTGTTCGGCATAGAACAGCCAGTCGGCGTCGGCCAGGTCCAGCAACTCCGCACTGACGTCCCGCGAGGTGCCCTTGAATCTCTGCGCGGCGGGGCGGGTCAGGCCCATGGCCTGCAGCAGGCCGCCGGCGAAGGAGTCCACGCCCATCAGGCGCAACCGCGCGCCACTGGAAAACAGCAGGGACGTGGAGGGCGGTTGGCTGCCCAGGCGTTGCGCCATGGCGGCGAGATCGCCATCCAGCGTCGCCAGCAGCCGCTCGGCCTGCTGGCGTCGACCCAGGGCTTCGGCCAGCAGGAGAAAGTCCGGCCGCCAGTTGCCACCGGTGCCGCGCGCCACCACCGTGGGGGCGATGCGCGAAAAGAGTTCCAGGCCGCCCGCCCGCAGCACGGTGCGGTTCAGCAGGATGAGATCCGGCGCCAGCCGCGCCAGGGCTTCCAGATCCGGGGCCTGGCGGCTGCCAAGGTCAACCATGGCATCCAGCTCGGTCGCGCGGCCGGCCAAGGCCGTGCGCAGGTAGGCCGGCGCCAGCTCGCGATTGTCCACCCGCGCGGTACCGGCCGGGATCACGCCCAGGCTCAGGGCGGCGTCCAGCTGGCCGGTGGAAATCACCGCCACGCGCCGTGGCTCCCGCGGCACGAGGGTGCTGCCCGCCACATGCTCCACCTGCCGCGGAAACTCACCGTCTCCGGGTGAAGGCCGCGCGAACGCCCGGGCAGGCAGTCCGGCGAGCAGCGCGGCACCACTGGCGAAATGAAGGAAGGCGCGGCGATCGAGCATGGCGTGGACTGGCTGGATGGCGGAAAGAGGCCCGCCAGGCGGGCCGAGGCCCCGTGACGGGGCGGCTAGGATAGAGCATCGCTACGGGCCTGGCACTCGCTACGGACGCCGGGCTGTTCCGGTCGGCCACCATCCGCCCCTCTCTCCCTTGGAGAGCGGCGGATCGCGGCCATGGGCCGCTCCTACAGACGATGCAACTTTGGGCGTAGCGTGGAAAACCGCGAAGCGTTTTCCACTGGGTTGCACGTAGCGATCCGCCCCCTCTCCCCCGGGAGAGGGCTGGGGTGAGGGCAGGCCGCTGGCTTAGAAACTCACCGAGGCACTCAGCCGCGCCGTCCGCGGCTCACCCACCGCCACCTGCAGCGGACTGTTGGCGCTCGACGGGTAGTACTGCTTGTCGAAGAGGTTGTCCACGTTCAGCTGCAGCCGCGTCTGGTAGCCGGTCACCGGCAGATCCCAGCGCAGGAAGGCGTCGGCCACGGTGTAGCTGCTCATGTAGAAGCTGTTGGCGTTGTCGCCGGCCCGCTCGCCGACGTAGCGCGCGCCGCCGCCGACATGCCAGCCGCCGAGGTTGGAGGGTACCAGCAGGTGGTGGGTCAGATAGAGACTACCGCTGTGCTTGGGTGCCTGGGTCAGGCGATTGCCCTCGTTACTCGGGTCGTCGAGGATCTCGGTGTGGTCGTAGGCGTAGGTGGCGATCATGTCCCAGCGCTCGGCCAGGTGACCGGTCAGGTCCACCTCCAGGCCGCGTGACCCTACCTTGCCGGCGGCTTCGCTCACGCTCACCCCGCCCACGGTGCTGGTGGTCACCACATTTTTCTTCTCGATGTCGTAGAGCGCCACGTTCAGATTCAGACCGGGCGTCAGGTCGTACTTGGCACCGACCTCGAAGCTGCGACCTTCTTCGGGATCGAAGGTGTTGCCGCGGTCGTCCACGGTGGTGTTCGGCACGAAGGAGCGGCTGTAGTTGCCATACAGCGACAGGGTGTCGGTGGCCTGGAACACGAGGCCGGCGAGGGGCACGGCGGTGTGATCGCGTTTATCCAGGTTGACCACGTGGCTGTTGCCCAGGCCCTGGTCGCTGTACTGATCGAAGGTTTGATAGCGGCCACCGAGTACCAGGATCCAGCGGTCTTTCAGGTGCCAGTTGTCCTTGAAGTACAGCGAGGTGGATTCCAGGCTGCTGTCCTGGTTGCTCTGGGTCGCGCTCAGCAGACTCGGCCGCGCCAAGTTGCCGTATACCGGGGAGTTGATATTGATGTTACGACGCGACGCATTGTTGTTGCGGTAGGTGTTGCCGCGGTACTGGTCATTGTCCTCGTGGTCGACCCCAACCAGCAGGTCATGGCGCTGGCCCAGCAGGTCCTGGCGACCGATGAAGTCCCAGCTGGCGTATGTCGTCTCATAGTCATAGTCGGCGCCGTTGGCGACCCGCAGCAGGTTGCCGTTGGCAGCCAGCGAAACCGGCTGGGCGAAGTCCAGGCTGTACCTGTCATTGTTCCAGGCATAGATCAGCCGGGTCTTCCAGTCATCGCTGAGCTGGTATTCGAAGCGCGCACTGGCGGTCTCGGTAATGCCCTCGCTCTTCGCCCACTTCTCGTCCAGGCGCTTGTCGTAGCTGGCGCTGCTGGGATGCCCATTGACGAACACCGTGCCCCGGTCCACCGGGCCGGTGTAGTCGTTGTAGGAGTAGGCCAGGGTCAGGCTGGCGCGCTCGCCGGTCCACGACAGCGACGGTGCCACCAGGGTGTGCTGGTCCACGCCATAGTTGCGCCAGTAGTCCTCGCTCTGGCGCTCGGCGACCAGGCGATAGGCCAGGCCGGTATCGCCAATAGGACCGGTGGTGTCCAGGCCCAGGTTGCCGCCGCCTTCGCTGTAGGCCGAGCCGCTCAGGGTGGTGCGCTGCTGATATTGCGGCTGCTTGCTGACCACGTTGATCAGTCCGCCCGGTTCGAGGGCGCCATAGAGCAGGGAGGCCGGGCCCTTGAGCACCTCGACGCGCTCGGCGGTGGCATCGAAGTTGTGCGACAGGTTCGAGCGCACGCCATCGCGGAAGATGGAGCCATCGGCGTTGGTGCCGAAACCGCGCTTGACGAAGGCGTCCTTGGTGCCGGCCAGGGTGTTGCTCTGGGTGACGCCACTGACGAATTTCGAGGCATCGTCCAGGGACCGCACCTCGTAGTCATGGATCAGCTGCGGGGTGACGGTCTGCACCGACTGGGCTTCTTCCTTGAGCGGCACGTCGCTCTTGCTCGCGGTGGACGCGGTGGCCGCCCGATAGCCTTCGTCCGCCTCGGTGGCCGTGGTGGAGATGTCCATGGGCGCGAGGGTGGTGTTCTCCGCCGCCAGCAGTCCCGAACTGGTCGCCAGGGCCAGGGTGCTGAAGGCGAAGGGAGCGAAGCGGCGCAGGGCTCTGGGCTGGGTGTTCAAGGGCGGTCTCGGAGGGGGCTGGATAGGATGGCGGCGATTCTATGTTGATAGTCATTCTCAAGTAAATCGATTTACCCGCCGTTGATGCCCTGGCGCGTTGCCGCCCATCCCCAAGCGCAGGTATAATGTCGCGCTCCTTATTTTTCCCGCCCGGGAGCCCCCGCCATGCTGCGCATCAGCCAAGAAGCCCTGACGTTCGACGACGTACTCCTCATCCCCGGCTATTCGGATGTCCTGCCGAAGGACGTCAGTCTCAAGACCCGCCTAACCCGTGGCATCGAGCTGAATATTCCCCTGGTGTCCGCCGCCATGGACACCGTGACCGAGTCCCGCCTGGCCATCGCCATGGCCCAGGAAGGTGGCATCGGCATCATCCACAAGAACATGACCGTCGAGCAGCAGGCCGCGGAAGTCCGCAAGGTCAAGCGCTTCGAGGCTGGCGTGGTGAAGGACCCCA
>CAUQPA010000437.1:0-4383 GCA_963519325.1 uncultured Pseudomonas sp.
GCGCCGATTCTGCACCGCCAGGGTCCGCCGCTCCTCGACCGGGGCGTCGTCCAGGTAGGCATAGGGCTTGGCGGTGAGCACCTCGGCGGCCAGCGGCGAGGGCCCCGGCAGGTCGCGGGTCAGCAGGGTCAGTCGCCCCTGGGTGATACGTTCCAGCAAGGCCAGCCAGCCGCTGCTGTCGAGGGATTCATGCAGGCAGTCATCCAGGGTCTGGCGCACCAGCGGATGCTCCGGCACCTGGCGCTCACCGACGAGGTTCTCCAGGCAGGCGACCTGATCGGGAAAGACCGTGGCCAGCAGGTCTTCGCTGCGCATGCGCTGCACCTGGGTGGCCACCTTGCGCCCGCCGCTGAAGCGCGGCAGGGCCAGCGCCGTGGTGGCGTTCCAGCGCCAGCGCACGGCGAACAGCGGTGCATCGAGCAGCGCCTGGATGAGCACCTGCTCCGCGGTAGCCGGATGCAGGTAGCGCCAGACCTCGTCGAGCACGAAGCTGTGGCTGGTGGCCAGCGACAGGATCAAGGCGTTCTCGGTGGCCGCCGCCTGCAGCTCGACATTGAAGTTGCGACAGAATCTCTTGCGCAGGGCCAGGCCCCAGGCGCGATTGATGCGGCTGCCGAAGGGCGCATGGATGATCAGCTGCATACCGCCGGCCTGATCGAAGAAGCGCTCCATGACCAGCGTCCGCTGGGTCGGCAAGGCGCCCAGGGCCAGGCGGGCCCGCCCGAGGTAGTCAACCAGCTGGCGCGCGGCGCCCTCCTCCAGCCCGTAGGCGGTGCCGACCCGGGCGATGGCCGTCTCGGGCGCCTCGTCGGCCGCAGGCAAGAGCGGTTCGAGCTCCGCCCGCAGCCGCGCCAGACCTGCCGACAACTCGTCGCTGCGTCCTGGCGCCTCCCCATGCCAGAAGGGAATGTTGGGTGGCTGCCCCCTGGCATCCTCGACCCGCACCTTGCTGCCTTCGATCTTGACGATGCGGTAGGCGGTGTTGCCCAGCTGGAAGACATCGCCCACCAGGCTTTCGAAGGCGAAATCCTCGTTGACGCTGCCCACGGTGTGGCCCTGGGGTTCGAGCAGCACGCTGAAGTCACCGCTTTCCGGGATGGTCCCACCGCTCATTACCGCGGTGGCCTTGCCGCCGCGACGACCGCGCAGCAGGCCGTTGACCGCATCGCGGTGCACATAGGCCGCCCGCGGGCCACGGCGGTCGCTGTAGCCCTGGCTGAGCATCTCCACCACCGCCCGGTAGTCCGCCTCGCTCAGCTCGGCATAGGGCTCGGCCTGGCGCAGCACCGCCAGCAGCGCCGCCTCCGACCATTCCTGGCAGGCCACCTCGGCCACCAGTTGCTGGGCCAGCACATCCAGCGGCGCCCGGGGGATAGCCAGGGTATCCAGCTCACCGCGGCGCACGCAGTCGAGCAGCGCCACGCATTCCACCAGGTCGTCCCGCGAGGTGGGAAACAGCCGCCCCTTGGGCAGGCCGCCGACCTGGTGATTGGCGCGCCCGACGCGCTGCAGGAAGGCGGCGATGGAGCCTGGCGAGCCGATCTGGCAGACCAGGTCGACGTCGCCGATATCGATGCCCAGCTCCAGGGAGGCGGTCGCCAGCAACAGGCGCAATTCGCCCCGCTTGAGTCGCTGTTCGGCGTCCAGACGCTGTTCCTTGGCCAGGCTGCCGTGGTGAGCGGCGACCTGGTCGCTGCCGAGGCGATCCGAAAGCTGCCGCGCCAGGCGCTCGGCCAGGCGGCGGGTATTGACGAACACCAGAGTGGTACGGTGCGCCTCGGCCAGCTCGGCGAGACGGTCGTAGACCAGCTCCCAGGCCTGGGTGGACAGGATCGCCTCCAACGGGATGGGCGGCACCTCCAGGGCCAGGTCGCGGGCGCGCTGGTGACCGATGTCGACCACCGTACAGGGCCGCGGCCGCCCTTCGGCGTCGCGGCCGACCAGGAAGGTGGCGACCGCGGCCAGCGGCTTCTGGGTGGCGGACAGGCCGATGCGTTGCAGGGGATGCCCCGTCAGGGCCTCCAGTCGCGCCAGGCTCAGGGTCAGGTGACTGCCGCGCTTGCCATCGGCAATGGCATGGATCTCGTCGACGATGACGCCCCGCACGCTCGCCAGCATCCGCCGGCCGGAATCCGAACCGAGCAGCACATAGAGCGACTCGGGCGTGGTGACCAGCAGGTGCGGCGGTCGCCGCCGCATGGCCGCCCGCTCCTTCTGCGGGGTATCGCCGGTGCGCACCGCGGTGCGCAACTGCAGGGGCGGCAGGCCACGGGCGTCGAGGGCCGCGGCGATACCGGCCAGGGGCTCTTCGAGGTTGAGGCGGATGTCGTTGGACAGCGCCTTGAGGGGCGACACATAGAGCCAGAGGCAGGCCTCGGGCAGCCCGCCCTCACGCAGCGCCTCCTGCACCAGCCCATCGAGCACGGCGAAGAAGGCGGTCAGCGTCTTGCCCGACCCGGTGGGCGCCGCCACCAGCACCGACTCACCGGCCCGGATGGCCGGCCAGGCCTGGCACTGGGCCGCCGTCGGCGCGGGAAAGCGCCCGGCGAACCAGCTCCGGGGCGCGTCGTGAAACTCCGCCAGGACAGCGGCAGCAGGCGAGATCGAGGTCATGCGGCCAATATGGGAGCGGACCGCAGCGGCCACAAGCCAGACCGACCGATGGCGCCTCAGGCGATGCGATTGCGCAATTCGCCGCCCTCTAGCAGCGCGGCGATATTGGCCAGCATCACCTGCTGCTGGGCGGCCTGGGCCGAGGCGGCGTTGGCGGCCACGTGGGGGCTGAGCACCAGGTTGGCCTGGCTGCGCAGCCGCTCGGGTACCTCGGGTTCCCGGGCGAAGACGTCCAGTCCGGCACCGGCGATAACCCCGGCCTCCAGGGCAGCGGCCAAGGCCTCTTCGTCGACCACGCTGCCGCGGGAGATGTTGACCAGGTGTCCCTCCTCGCCCAGCGCAGCCAGGACCTCGGCGTCCACCGCGCCGACGGTCTCGGCACTGGCCCGTACCGCCACCACCAGCACGTCGCTCCAGCGCGCCAGCTCCAGCAGACTGGGTTGGTAGACATAGTCCAGGTCCGCGCGCGGCGAGCGGTTGAAGTAGCCGATCTCCATGTCGAAGGCCTCGCCCCGCCGGGCGATGCGCCGACCGATCTCGCCCAGGCCATAGATGCCCAGTCGCCGACCCGCCAGCCCCGGCACCTGGGGCTGGCGCTCGATGGCGTTGCCCTGCCAGGCACCACTGCGGACGAAGGCATCGCCCTGCAGCAGGCGCCGGGCGCTGGCCAGGATCAGACCGAAGGCAAATTCGGCCACGGCCGTGGCATTGGCGTCACCGGCGGTGGTCACCGAGATGCCCCGCTCGCGACAGGCCGCCAGATCCACGCCTTCGTAACCGGTGCCATAGCAGGCCACCAGGCGCAGGGCCGGCAGGGCCTCCAGCAAGGCCGAACGGGTAGGCAGGCCGCCAATGGTCAGCAGGGCCACCGCGTCTTCGGCACCGGCTGGCAGGGCGCTGAGGTCGGCCGGGGAAAAGGGGCCCAGCACCCGGTAGCGGGATTCGAGCTGCGTCACCAGTGCCTGGGGCAAGCGCGGAGCCATCAAGAGTGTCGGTTTCATTTTGTAATACTTTCCCTGGCGAAAAACCCAAGCGTCGCCAGCAGGGGTCGGTCTCGTCAACCATTCTCTTGAGGCCGCCGGTTTCGCTCGGCTTCGTGACTGCTGAAAGTGTCCGCCAAGCCCTTGATGGGCCAGGAGTTTCACGCAACTTGGCAGTGCCGGAGCGGGTCCGATCGGCGTTCGCCAATCGCACAGGGATTTTTTGGATGAGTAGAGTTCTCCGCCAGGCCGGTACCGCTTCCTGTTTCGCCCTCTTCGCCAGCAGCCTGCCCTTCACTGCCTCGGCGCTGGAATTCGACGGCTATGGCCGGGTCGGTGTCGGGGGCGCCGCCGCGGGCGGCAAGCAGAGTTGCTTCCAGCTGCCCGGGGCGCCGGCCAAGTACCGGCTGGGTAACGAATGCGAGACCTACTGGGAACTCGAGCTGCACCAGACGTTGTACAAGGGCGCCGATGGCACCGAACTCAAGGTGCACGGGATGGCCAGCCTCTACAACGTCTACGACCAGACGCCGACCTTCAGCGGCGACAACGGCAGCGTCCGCCTGCCGCAGATCTGGACCAGCCTCAAGCTGCCCGCGCTCAACGGCGGCGGCCTCTGGGCCGGCCGGCGCTACTACAAGCGCCACGACATCCATATCAACGACTTCTATTACTGGAATCCGAGCGGCACCGGTGCCGGCATCGAGGACTACGGCCTGGGCGACAGCGGCCTGCGCCTGAGCTACGCCTTCAGCCGCGAGGACAACATCGACCAGCCGGACAAGGCCAA
>CAUQPA010000438.1:0-4379 GCA_963519325.1 uncultured Pseudomonas sp.
ACACCACCAGCTACAGCGCAGTGGAATTCAACGGCTTCCCGCCGCTGAAGGCCTTCTACGTCTAAGGCGTTGCCGCCTTGACCGAGCCCGCGTCCCGCCAGGGACGCGGGCTTTTTCATGCCTGTCCGGAGGAGATTTGTCAGCCTCTGTACCGGATTGTTAAGAATACTTTACATTCGCTATGGATTTGATAATCGTTTGCAAATAGAATCGCGCCGCATTCACAAGGGAGGCGGCTCGCCATCATGTCCAAGGAAATATCCGCGCTGTCCCAGCGCCGTCTGCTGGTTTCTACCTTCAGTGTCGCCGTTGCCTCGCTGTCCCTGGGGGCCCAAGCCCAGGACGCCAAGGAGCCGGTGACCCGGTTGGAAAGTCTGACCATCGAGGGTCAGGCGCAGCAGGAAGGCTTCAAGGCCGAGCAGTCCGCCTCGCGCAAGTACACCGCCCCCTTGCTGGACACCCCGCAGACCGTCACCGTGGTGCCGGCGCAGGTCATCCAGGACCAGCAGGCGCTGAGCCTGAGGTCGGTGCTGGCCAACGTATCCGGCATCACCTTCAACGCCGGCGAGGGCGGTGGCGGCTCCGGCGACAGCATCAACATCCGCGGCTTCAGTGCCAACTCGAACATCCAGATCGACGGCCTGCGCGACAGCGCCCAGACCAACCGTACCGACACCTTCAACCTGGAGTCGGTCGAGGTCATCAAGGGCCCCAACTCGGTGTTCGGCGGCGCCGGCACCACCGGTGGCTCCATCAACCTGATCAGCAAGAAGCCCCAGGAGCGCCAGTTCACCCGTATCGGCGCGGGCCTGGGTACCGACAGCTATCGGCGCCTGACCCTGGACAGCAACCAGCCGCTCGAGGGTGTCGGGACCGATAGTGCCTTCCGCCTGAATCTGATGGCCCACGAGAACGACGTGCCCGGCCGCGACCAGATCGATCGCGAGCGCTGGGGCATCGCGCCGTCGCTGGCCCTGGGGCTGTCGGACGACACCCGGCTGACCCTGAGCTACTTCCACCAGACCGACGACAACCAGCCCGACTACGGGGTGCCGGCCTTCAACGGCAAGAAACTGGCCGGCGTGGATCGCGAGGCCTACTTCGGCTTCAAGAACATCGACAAGGAAGACATCGACAACAATGTCTTCACGGTGGAGCTGGAGCACCGCTTCAACGACAACCTGAGTCTGCAGAACCTGACGCGCTACAGTCGCCTCGAGCGCGACGTGGTGATCTCGGCGTCCAACGTCAACCTCTCCGGCGTCGCCGCGGGTCGCTACCGCCCGGCCGGTCCGCAGGGCTACGGTCGCGACGTGACCGCGGAGATGTGGACCAACCAGACCAACCTGACCGGTAACGTCGACACCTTCGGCCTGGGCCACTCCTTCGTGCTGGGCGCGGAGTTCTCCCGCGAGGACTACGACCGCGATACCTACAGCTACAACCTGACCTTCCCCGCCGCCGGCTATGCCCTGGCCGCGCCGCCGGAGCGCTACGACGGTGCGACCAACAAGCAGACCTCGGCCATCGCCGACAACGTGCTGATCGACAAGGCCGTCTATGCCTTCGACACCATCGCCCTCAACGACTACTGGGATGTGAACCTGGGCCTGCGCTACGACTGGTTCGACGGCGACAGCGACACCACCCCGGTCACCAACGGCGTGCGCGGCAGCAAGGCGCACCTGAGTTCCGACGATGCCAAGCTGAGCGGGCGTGCCGGCCTGGTGTTCAAACCGGCGCCGAACGGCCGTGTCTACGTGGCCTATGGCACCTCCTTCAACCCCTCGGCGGAAAGTCTGACCTCCACCGGCGCGGGCCTGAGCACGGCCAACCAGGACCTGGAGCCGGAAAAGAACAAGACCTGGGAACTGGGTACCAAGTGGGAATTCCTCGACCGGCGCCTGGAGCTGGATGGCGCCCTGTTCCGCGTGGAGAAGACCAACGCCCGGGAGACCCTGGCGGACGGCAGCACGGCCCTGGCCGGCAAGCAGCGCGTGCAGGGCTTCGAGCTGGGCGCCACCGGGCGCCTCACTCAGGCGTGGAACGTCTACGCCAACTTCACCTTCCTCGACAGCGAGACGCTCGAGGCCGCCGATACCCTGGACGGGCGCAATCGCGAAGGCCAGGCGCTGGCCAATACGCCGCCGCGCTCGCTCAACCTCTGGACCACCTATGAACTGCCGGCTGGCTGGCGGGTAGGCTATGGCGCCCGCTACGTCAGCGAGCGTAACGTCACCTCCAGCAACGATGGCGCCAAGCTCGACGCCTACTGGCTGCACAACGCCATGGTCGGCTATCGCGTCAATCGCAACGTCGACCTGCAACTCAACGTCAACAACGTCTTCGACGAGGACTATGTGGAGCGGGTGCGCTCGCAACTGGGGGCCACTACCAGATCGTCGGCCATCGAGTACGGCGATGCCCGCTCCGCCATCCTGACCGCGACCTACAGCTTCTAGGGTCGCGCGGAGCAGCCGAAGCCCCGCCGCGACGGGGCTTTCGGCCTTGAGGAGGAAAGCGCCGATGATGATCAGGGTTCCGGGCGTGCTTACGCCCGAGCAGGTAGGGGAGTGCCGCCAACGACTGGAGGCAGCGGCCTGGGCCGATGGCAAGCACACGGCCGGTTTCCAGTCGGCGATGGCCAAGGACAATCTGCAGCTGCCGGTCGAGGAGCCGGCGGCGCGTGCGGTGGGCGAGCTGATCCAGCAGGCCCTGGCACGGCATCCGTTGTTCGTCGCCGCGGCGCTGCCGGCGCGGGTGTTTCCGCCGCTGTTCAATCTCTACCAGGGCGGCCAGTCCTTCGGGCTGCACGTGGACAATGCCCTGCGTCCGCTACCGGATGGCAGCGGCTACCTGCGCACCGATCTGTCGGCCACGCTGTTCTTCTGCGAGCCGGACGACTACGACGGCGGCGAGCTGGTGGTGGAGGACACCTATGGCGCCCACAGCGTCAAGCTGGCCGCCGGCGATCTGATCCTTTATCCGGCCAGCAGCCTGCACCGGGTGCTGCCGGTCACCCGGGGGGCGCGGCTCTGCTCCTTCTTCTGGATCCAGAGCCTGGTGCGCGACACGGCGCAGCGCACCCAGCTGTTCGAACTCGACCAGGGCATCCAGCGTGCCGCCGCCGACCTGGGACAGGGCCACGAGGCCTGCCTGCAGCTGACCGGTGTCTATCACAATCTCCTGCGGCTATGGGCCCAGCCCTGATCCGTCGCGGCCTGTTCCAGCTGCACAGCCTGCTCGGGCTGGCAGCGGGCCTGGTGCTGGTGGTGCTGGGCGTGACGGGTGCGCTCTACAGCGTCCAGCTGGAAGTCATGCAGTGGCTCAATCCGGTACCCGTCACCGCCACCGCGGGGCGGCAACTGCTCACGCCCGCGGAGGTGCGTGAGCGGCTGGTACCCCCGGGCCAGGAGTTGAGCTTCGTCTCCACCATGGCCGGGGAGGGCTACGGCATGCTCGGCCTGGCGCCGGCGGGCGGCCAGGGGCGCGGCGAGGTCCGGCTGTTCGATCGTTATTCCGGCGAGGTGCTGACCTCGCCTCGCGGCCAGGCTTTCTTTCGCGTCGTCCTCGACCTGCACCGTTCCCTGGCCCTGGGGCCGCTGGGCAAGGCCCTGACCGGTGCCGCCACCCTGATCCTGCTGGTGCTCTGCGTTTCCGGGCTGTATCTGCGCTGGCCGCGCCAGGTGCGGCGTTGGCGCGCCTGGCTGACGCTGGACTGGGCGCGCCGTGGCCGCAGCTTCCACTGGGACCTGCACGCCGTGGTCGGCACCTGGTGCCTGCTGCTCTACCTGCTGGCGGCGCTGACCGGACTCTACTGGTCCTACGGCTGGTACCGCGTGGCCAGCGAGCGCCTGCTGGGCGCCGCGCCCGAACCGCGCCAAAGCGCCGTGGTGGCCCGCCGCGACGTGGATCTGGACGCCCTCTGGCAGAGCTTTCGCCGGGAGACCGGGGGGCGCATCGAGGGCTATGGCCTGCTGCTACCCAATCCGGCACGCAAGGTCGGCCAGCCGACCCTCTGGTACCTGCCCGAGGATGCCGAGCATATCCGTGCCCTCAACCGCATCGTCTTCGATGGCCAGGGCCGGGTGCTCGACCACCGGCGCTACCGTGAGCAGCCGCTGGGAGCGCGATTGCTGCTCAGCGTCTACGCCCTGCACTCGGGTGAATACTTCGGCCTGGCAGGACGGTTGCTGATGTTGCTCGCCAGCCTGGCCATGCCGCTGTTCCTGGTGACCGGGCTGTGGCTCTACCTGGATCGCCGCCGCAAACGCCGGCAGGCACGCCAGGCCCGTGCCGGCCTGGTGCCCCGTGCCGACGGCGCCGCCGACTGGCTGATCGGCTACGCCAGCCAGAGCGGCCAGGGCGAGGCGCTGGCC
>CAUQPA010000439.1:0-4375 GCA_963519325.1 uncultured Pseudomonas sp.
GACTGGGCGCGCTCGGTACTGCTGCGCATGGCCGCCACGGCCTGGCCGGTGCCCTGCTGGATGGTGCCGATGGAGGTCTCGATCTCGCGGGTCGATTCCTGGGTGCGATGGGCCAGCGCCCGCACCTCGTCGGCCACCACGGCGAAGCCGCGACCGGCCTCGCCGGCCCGCGCGGCCTCGATGGCGGCATTGAGCGCCAGCAGATTGGTCTGCTCGGCCACGCTGCGGATCACGTCCAGCACCTTGCCGATGTCGTTGACCTGCATCGCCAGGTCGCCCACCAGGGTGGCGCCATGCTGGACGTCGTCGCTCATGGCGGCGATGGCGCCCACGGTTTCCTGGACCAGATCGCGGCCATCCCGGGCGGTGCCGGCGGACTCCTGGGAAGCCTGGGAGGTATTGACGGCATTGCGCGCCACCTCGTCCACCGCCGACGACATCTGGGTCACCGCCGTGGCGGCCTGTTCGATCTCGGCGTTCTGGCGTTGCAGGCCGCGACTGGATTCATCGGTCACGGCATTGAGCTCTTCCGCCGCCGAAGCGAGCTGAGTGGCCGAACCGAGGATGCCCTGCAGCGTCAGGCGCAGCTGTCCCTGCATGGTCTTCATGGCCTGCAGCAGCCGGGCGGCCTCGTCGCGGCCTTCGGCGTGGATGTCCTCGGTGAGGTCGCCCGTGGCGATCACCTCGGCCGCCTTCACCGCCCGGGCGATGGGCTGGGTGATGCTGCGGATCAGCAGCCAGGCGAAGACCAGCGTCAGCAGCGCGGTTGTGGCCAGCAGCAACACCAGCCACTGGATGGCATGGCGATAGTCCTGGGCCGACAGGGCGTTGGCGGCGGCGGTCTGATGGTCGACCAGGTCGGTGAGCTGCCGGAGCACGGTGTTCACCGCGTCGGAGTTGGCCAGCAGGTCTTCGTTGAGCAGCTGTCGCAGCGGCTCCAGCTGGTCGGCGGCGGAGAAGGCCAGCATGCGCTGCTGCAGGCCGTCGTACTGGGCGATCAGCTGCCCGTAGCGGGCGTAGGCGGTGCGCTCTTCCGGGGACTGGATCAGGGCTTCGTAACGCTGCTGGGCGGCGCGCATCTGGCCGTTGCGTTGCTGGAACAGCGCCTGGGTCTTGGCGATGATCTCCGGCTCGCGGTTGAGCAGCAGACGATAGGAGAGCACCCGCAGGCGCAGGGTCAGGGCGGTCAGTTCGTCGAGCGCGGCGACGCGGGGCATGGCGCGGTCCTCGATGGCGAGGCCCGAGGCGCGGATGTCGTTCATCTTGACCAGGGCGGTGCCGCCCAGCAGGAGCAGCAACAGGCCGATGAAGGCGAAACCGAGCGTGGCGCGGTGGGCGATGGACAGATTGCGAAGGGACATGGAGAGTTTCCGTTGAGCCTGGAAAGCTCCCCCTATCGACCAGTGGACGCCGATCCTGAGGCCGCACATCGGCGTGACTTTGGTCGGCGCGCGGCGCAGCGGTCGAGCAAAAGCCGCAAACCCCTGTCCTATAGCCCATTGGAGCTATTGAAAGGCAGGCGAAAGCTTTGCACTGCGGCACTGTGCCGCAGCGCACAGACCACAGCGAAAGGGCGGGAAAAGCCGGCAATGTCCGCCAGCAGCATTGCGTTCACATTTTCGAACATCTCTCGCAAGCCCCTGATCGCCAAGGAAATCCTTTTGAGTAGCGCAATTCACGTTTTTTTCACGGCGAACGGCGCGAACCGGCGGCGAACTGCCGGGTTCGTGCGGATAAAAGTGCTAAATTCTTTGATCGTGTAGCGATAATGGCGGGATGATCTCAGTATAAGTTTGAAATATCTTCTCCGTTGTCGGTCACGAGAGATTCTTTCAGCGTGGATTAAGGTTGTTTCCACCAAGCTGCCACACGGGGTGCCAGGACGCCGCCCGAACACGCGATGGATCGCCCGATAACGAAGCGACCCGCGTCCGCAGAGGACCGGAGCGTATCGAAGCGATGCCTGGGGGCGTCTAGCCACTAACCAGCGCTTGCGCTGCCATTGCGTACTTGAGAAGAGGTCAGAAACAGATGAGCGATAACACGGATACCACCTTCGGCGCACCCGACGAGGCCCTCCTGCAGCTGGTCGATGGTTTCAAGCGTTTCCGCCAAGATGTCTTTCCAGAGCAGGAAGCGCTGTTCAAGAAGCTCGCCAGTGCGCAGTCGCCCAAGGCCATGTTCATCACCTGTGCCGACTCGCGGATCGTTCCCGAGCTGATCACCCAGAGCTCGCCGGGCGATCTGTTCGTCACCCGTAACGTCGGCAACGTGGTACCGCCCTACGGCCAGATGAACGGCGGCGTTTCCACCGCCATCGAATATGCGGTCGTGGCCCTGGGCGTGAAGCACATCATCATCTGCGGCCACTCCGATTGCGGCGCCATGAAGGCGGTCCTCAACCCCGATCCGCTGGAAAAGATGCCGACGGTAAAGGTCTGGCTGCGCCATGCCGAGGTCGCCCGCACCGTGGTCGAGGACCATGGTCATTGCGACTGCGGCCACGGCGGCACCCTGGGCTTTTTGACCGAGGAAAACGTCGTCGCCCAGTTGGTCCACCTGCGCACCCACCCGTCCGTGGCCTCGCGCCTGGCCAGCGGCCAATTGCAGATCCATGGCTGGGTCTATTCCATCGAGACCAGCGAGATCAAGGCGTACGACGCCCAGCAGGAACGCTTCCTGCCGCTGGATGGCGAGAACATGCCGGTAGCCACCCCGCGCCCGCGCCTGCAGCCGGCCTGATCCGCCGTTGCCGTCCGGCCTGCGGACGGCAGCCTGCCACCGGGTCCAACGACCCGGCGGTCCATAACAGCGCACCGCGCAGGGCGTACCCACCTGGGGCTCCATCGGGGCCGCCCACCTTTTTTTTCGCTGCCTGAAACCGGCCGGTGTCATATGACGTGATATGACGCCTAGGCACCGCTTCATCCCGAGTCGCTGGAGGACTAGGACCATGCTTGCCAATAAACAGACCCCGGGGCGCAGCCTGTCGCGCGACGCCCTGGCCTCACTCGTGGTGTTTCTGGTCGCCCTGCCGCTGTGCATGGGCATCGCCATCGCGTCCGGCATGCCGCCGGCCAAGGGCATCATCACCGGCATCATCGGTGGCTTGGTGGTCGGCTTCCTCGCCGGCTCGCCGCTGCAGGTCAGCGGTCCGGCCGCCGGCCTGGTGGTGCTGGTGTTCGACCTGATCAACCGGCACGGCATCGAGGCCCTGGGCCCGGTGCTGCTGCTCGCCGGCCTGCTGCAACTCATCGCCGGCTTCACCCGTCTGGGTGCCTGGTTCCGCGTCACCTCGCCCGCGGTGGTCTACGGCATGCTGGCCGGGATCGGCATCCTCATCGTGCTCTCCCAGTTGCACGTGATGCTCGACGCCAAGCCCGCCGCGTCGGGGCTGTCCAACCTGCTGGCCTTCCCCGGCGCCGCCCTGCACGCCGCCAGCCAGAGCGACGGCAGCGGCACGGGGGCCCAGGCGGCGCTGATCGGCCTGCTGACCATCGCCAGCATGTGGCTGTGGGAGAAATTCCGTCCGCCGACCCTGCGCTTCCTGCCCGGCGCCCTGATCGGCGTGACCCTGGCGACCCTGGCCAGTCTCTGGCTGGCGCTGGACATCCGGCGCGTGGAGGTACCCAACAACCTGGCCGACGCCATCGACTGGGTAACCTTCGCCGACCTCGGCATGCTGGCCAACGCCGAACTGGTGGTGGCCGCCCTGGCCCTGGCCTTCATCGCCAGCGCCGAGACCCTGCTCTCCGCCGCCGCGGTGGACCGCATGCATACCGGACCGCGCTCGCACTTCGACCGCGAGCTGGGCGCCCAGGGCGTGGGCAACCTGCTGTGCGGCGCCGTCGGCGCCCTGCCGATGACCGGCGTCATCGTACGCAGCTCGGCCAATGTCCAGGCCGGCGCTACCAGCCGCGCCTCCACCATTTTCCACGGTCTCTGGCTGCTGGCCTTCGTCGCCGCCCTGCCCTTCGTGCTCAAGCTGGTGCCGGTGGCGAGCCTAGCGGGGGTGCTGGTGTTCACCGGCGTCAAGCTGGCCGATCCCAAGTCGCTGTCCGGCCTCAAGCGCTATGGCCGCTCCCCGATGATCATCTATGCCCTCACCGCGCTGATGATCGTCGCCACCGACCTGCTGACCGGGGTGCTGGTGGGCTTCGGGCTGTCGATCGCCTTCCTGGCGGTCAAGGCGGCGCAACTCAAGATCAGCCTCAATTACCGCGAGGACGATCCGCAACAGGCCGAATTGCGCCTGGTGGGGGCCGCCACCTTTCTGCGCGTACCCCAGCTGACCAAGGTACTGGAGCAGGTCAAGCCCGGTACCACCCTCCACGTGCCGCTGGATCGCGTCTCCTACATCGACCATGCCTGCATG
>CAUQPA010000440.1:0-4370 GCA_963519325.1 uncultured Pseudomonas sp.
GGCCAGCTCGTCCATGAAGGATTCGTTGGCGAAGGTGTTGCCGACCGCGCCCAGGGCGCGTAGCGCGGACGGGCGCAGGGGGGAGTCGCCGGCCTCCACCCAGTGGGTCGCCACCTGGACATTGGTCAGGTCATAGTCCAGCGCGGCATTGCGATTGCCGCCACCACGGCCGCCCTTGAGCGGCAGGTTGTAGGCCAGTTGCCCGGCGAGCAGCGCGGCGGCACCGGTCTGGCCGTTGGGTCGGGTCAGGTGGGTGGGAGTCCAGTTGGCGAAGCGCCAAGCGAGCAGATCGCCGGTGTCGCTCAGGCCACCGGCCAGGCGCATCAGCATGGCCGGCCCCTTGGGATTCCAGCCGTGCTCGTCGGCCCGACTCCATTGCACCCGCACCGGGCGGCCGCACAGCTTGGACAGCAGCGCGGCATCGGCGGCCGCGTCGTCGGCGCCATTGTGGCCGTAGCAGCCGGAGGCCTGCTGGTAGATGACGTGGATGCTGTCTTCCGGCAGTTTCAGCAGGTCCGCCAAGGCCGCGCGCAGCTGATAGACGCCCTGGGTACCGCTCCAGACGGTGGCGCCCTCGGCGCGCACCTCGGCCACCGCGCAGGAGGGACCGATGGAATCATGATTCTGATAGGGCCAGCGGTATTCGGCGTCCAGCCGCCGGGCGGCGTTCTGCAGCTCCTGTTCCGCCTCGCCGGCCTCCTGCTGTACCTCCGCTGGACCGGCCTTGGCTTCCAGCTGCGCATAGAGCTCGCCGGGTAGCGGCAGGTCCGGCACCAGGCTCCACTCCACCCGCAGCGCTGCCGCCCCCTGCCGCGCCAGCCAGGGTTGCTCCGCCACCACCGCGACGAAGGCGCCCTCGTACACCAGCTGCGCGCCCGCGGGCAGCGCGCTGGCATCGATACCGCGGATGCTCACCCCCGCCAGCCGCGCGGAACCGGTGCAGGGCGGCCGCACCACGCAGCCATGCAGCAGGCCGGGCAGGCGCAGGTCGTGGACGAAGTCGAAGCTGCCGAACAGCTTGGCGGGGATGTCCTCCCGCGGTACCGAGGTACCGACCAGCCGATAATCCTTGACCGCCCGAATGCGTACGCCCTGGTTGACCAGCCGCCCGAGTGGTCGCCCGCCGACCAGCTCGCCATAGCTGACGAAGCGCCCGCTGGGATCGCCGCGATAGACCACCCGGCCAGCCACCGTATCCACCACCGCCAGGTCCAGGCCGAGCCGCCGCGCCCCTTCCAGGAACAGGAACTGCCGGGCACTGGCCGCGGCCTTGCGCAGCTGGGCACCGCCCACCTGCAGGCTCTTGCTACCGGCGGTGATGCCCTGGTCCGGGGTGAGCCGGGTATCGCCCTGGATCAGCCGCGTGGCGGCGAACGCCACGCAGAGCTCCTCGGCGACGATCTGCCGCAACGCGGTACTGACCCCGGTGCCCAGTTCCACCTTGCCGCTGTAGACGGTGACCTGGCCCTGGGCATCCACCGCCAGCCAGGCATCCAGCTGGCGTTCGTCGAGGGTCTTGGCCAGCGCTGCGGCATCGGTCGGCACGGGCAGAACCTGAGCGAGCACCGGCCGCTGCAGGCTGAAACCCAGCAGCAGTACCGCGCTGCCCTCCAGGAAGCCTCGCCGCGAAAGCCTCATGCCGGCGTCTTTCCGCCGTCGCGCAGCAGCACGGCAGCCCGCTTGACCGCCCGCAGGATGCGATAGTGGGTACCGCAACCACAGAAGTTGGCCGCCAGGGCCTGGCGGATCTGCGCCTCGCTGGGATCGGGCACGCGCTCGAGCAGCGCCTGGGCGCTCATCACCATGCCGGGGATGCAATAGCCGCACTGCGCCGCCTGCTCGTCGATGAAGGCCTGCTGCAAGGCATGGGGCGCCGCCGGCGTACCCAGTCCTTCCAGCGTGAGCAGCTCGCGGCCGACGAAGGACGCCGCGGGCAGCAGGCAGGCGCGTACCGGCTTGCCGTCCGCCAACACCGTGCAGGCGCCGCACTCCCCCAGGCCGCAACCGAACTTCGGTCCCTTGAGTCCCAGTTCGTCGCGCAGGGCGTCCAGCAGGGGCATGCGCGGATCGACGTCGAGCGAGCGCGTCTCGCCGTTGACCCTGAGTTCGATGGCCGCCACTGTCATTTCTCCCGTTCGCGTGCCGCCGCCACGTCCTCGGGACGGATGTCGGCAGCCTGGCCGCCGAAGCGGCGCCCAATGTAGGTGGCCAGGTCGGCAATCTGGCTGTCGCTGAGCAGATCCCGATAGGCCGGCATGAAGGCGTGCTCGGTACGCCCCTGGCGCTCGAGCCCGTCGAGCAGCACACGTACCAGATTGGTCCCCGTCGGGTCGCGCACCGCCGAATAGTTGCTGAAGGACCGCGGATAAGGCCCCGCCGGCCCGCGATCGTCCGGCGCATGACAGCTGGCACAGGCCGACTGCAACAGGGCGGCGCTCTCCGCCTCGGCGGCCGTGAGCGGCCCGGCCTCGCCGGGCGGCTGAATCTCCGCCCGCGCCGGTACCGCGCCCGGTTGGGCCGGCAGGGTGCGCAGATAGGCGACCAGGGCGCCGAGGTCGGCGTCGTTCAGATAACGGGTCCCGCCGCTCACCACCTCGGCCATGGGCCCGGCGGCCACGGCTTCGCCACGCTGGTGACCTTCGCGCAGGTAGCTGGCGAGCTTGGCATCGCTCCAGCTGCCCAGCCCGCGCGGGTCGGCGGTGAGATTCCAGGCGGTCCAGCCCTGTTGGGTAGCGCCAGCATAGGCCCGGCCGCTGTCGAGGCCCTGGCTCCAGGTTCGCGGGGTATGGCACTCCTGGCAGTGCCCGACCGCCTCGGCCAGGTAGGCACCCCGCGCCACCTTGGCGTCGGCGACGGCCGGCAAGGGGCCCGGAGTGAAGTTCAGCAGCTTCCAGCCGCGGATCAGGGCACGCTGGTCGAAGGGGAAGCGCAGGGCATTGGCCGGCGGCGCAGCGGGCACCGGAGGCTGGAGTTGCAGGAAGGCGAAGATGGCCGCGACATCCGCATCGCTCAGGCGGGTGTAGGCCGTATAGGGAAAGGCCGGGTAGAGGTGCTCGCCTTCCCGCCCGAGCCCTTCGTGCAAGGCGCGGCGAAACTCGTCCGCCGTCCAGTTGCCCAGTCCGTGCTCGCGATCCGGAGTGATGTTGCTCGAATAGAGGCGCCCGAACGGCGTGTCGAAGGCCACCCCGCCGGCGAAGGGCGCCCCGTCGGGACGGGTATGGCAGCCCTGGCAGTTGCCCAGCCGCGTCAGGTACTCGCCACGTGCCAGGGTCGCCTCGTCCGCCTGGATGCAGGCAGCGGCTAGCAGGAGCAGGATCCCCGCCAGACCTGGCAGGGCAAAGGATCTCATCGACTCTCCTCGTGCGGTCGAAGCGGACAAGCCGGTTCTGCCTGGGCGATGCCGTCATCCTAATCGCAGCGACGGCCAACCGTGGCGTAGGACCCCGGAGGTGAGAGGCAGGTTGCAGTTTCGGCCCAGGCAGCGTCGCCAGCCTTTACATTTGCGGCCCAAGGCTGCCCTTCTCCGACCGTCGCGTCGCCGGCTCCTGCAGCCAGCGGCAGAACGGCCCAGACCCTGATTACTCTCCCCGCCCGCTCAGGACAACCAGGAGGAACCCCAAGAGGCCGGTTTATATAGGGGTGGTATTATCTAACGTTTGGGCACGAAGCCGTCGGGCTTGGCCGCCAGCCAATCGACGAAGTGGCGGATGCGGGCATCGCTGAGCAGCAGCTCGCGGCTGTTGTACTCCAGCGCCAGGGTCTTTTCGTCGAAGGTCTGGTGGATATGGTTATGGCAGGGTCGGCAGACCCAGAGGGTGGCGGTGATCCGGCTGACGCGATCGAATTTCTTGCGCACGTAGGCCTTGTCGTGCAACGAGCGGGGGATCAGGTGATGGCGGGTGAGCGGCGCCGCCCGGCCGCACAGCTCGCAGCGAGCCGGCTGGGGCGGCAGACGTATCGCCTGGGGCATGGAGGACTCCGCACGGGCTGGATGCCCATTCGAGCGGCCCGGGCGGAACGGGGTTCAATAGCCGCCGGCGAGGCTCGGCGTCACCAGCACCCGCTTGGCCTGCAGGTAGCTGTTCTGCCAATAGGGCTTGGCCAGGCTGTCCAGGCGCACCGTACCGCCGGTGCGCGGGGCATGGACGAAGCGCCCTTCCCCGACGTAGATGCCCGCGTGGCTCACCTGGCGACCACCTGCGGTGGCGAAGAAGATCAGGTCGCCGGGCTGCAGCGCATTACGCGCCACGTTGGGGGAGCCCAGGGTGATCATCTCGCGGGTCGAGCGCGGCAGGGTCACCCCCGCGGCATCCCGGTAGACGTAGCCGATCAGGCCACTGCAGTCGAAGCCGCCGGCCGGGGTATTACCG
>CAUQPA010000441.1:0-4355 GCA_963519325.1 uncultured Pseudomonas sp.
CCGGAAGAGAATCCCGTCCTCGGCGTCCGCGGCATCCGCCTGACCCTGCGCCGTCCCGAGCTGCTGGAAACCCAGCTGCGCGCCCTGCTCAAGGCCGCCGATGGCCGGCCGCTGCGGATCATGTTCCCCATGATCGGCCGGGTCGAGGAGTGGCGCCAGGCGCGCGACATCCTCGACCGCCTGCGCCAGGAGATTCCCACCACCGACCTGCAGGTCGGCATCATGATCGAGGTGCCCTCGGCCGCCCTCCTGGCGCCGGTGCTGGCCCCGGAAGTGGACTTCTTCAGCGTTGGCACCAACGACCTCACCCAGTACACCCTGGCCATCGACCGCGGCCATCCGCTGCTGTCGGGCGAGGCCGACGGCCTGCATCCCAGCGTGCTGCGCCTGATCGACATGACGGTGCGCGCCGCCCATGCCCACGGCAAGTGGGTCGGCGTCTGCGGCGAGCTGGCCGCCGATCCGCTGGCGGTGCCGGTGCTGGTCGGCCTGGGGGTGGACGAGCTGTCGGTCTCGGCGCGCAGCGTGCCGCTGGTCAAGGCGCGGGTGCGCGAGCTGGAGCTGCGCCTGGTGCAGTCCTGCGCCGCGCGGGCCCTGGAGCTGGCCACCGCCGCCGAAGTCCGGCAGAGCGTGGAGGCCCTGCCATGAGCCGGATCCTCACCCTGACCCTCAACCCGGCGCTGGACCTCACCGTCCAGCTGCCCGAACTCAAGCCCGGCGCGGTGAACCGCAGCGAGGCGGTGATCGTCCATGCCGCCGGCAAGGGCCTTAACGTCGCCCAGGTGCTGGCGGACCTCGGCCATGAGCTGACGGTGAGCGGCTTTCTCGGGGCCGACAATGCGGCCGCCTTCGAAGCCCTGTTCGCCCGTCGTGGTTTCACCGATGCCTTCGTCCGGGTCGCCGGCGAGACGCGCAGCAACCTCAAGCTGGCCGAGGCCGCTGGCCGCATCACCGACATCAACGGGCCGGGCCCGGAGGTGTCGGCCGCCGCCCAGCAGGAATTGCTGGAGACCCTCGACCGCATCGCCGCTGGCCATGATGCCGTGGTGGTGGCTGGCAGCCTGCCGCGTGGGGTAAGCCCCGAGTGGCTGGCCGCGCTGATCGGCCGGCTCAAGTCGCTGGGCCTGCCGGTGGCGCTGGACACCAGTGGTGCCGCCCTGCGCGCCGCCCTGGCCGCCGGTCCCTGGCTGATCAAGCCCAATACCGAGGAACTGGCCGAGGCCTGTGGCGCGCCCGCCGAGACCGCCACCGAGCAGGCCTTGCTGGTCGAGCAGCTGCGGGCCCTGGGCATCGAGCACTTGGTGATCTCCCAGGGCGCCGAGGGCGTGCGCTGGTATGGCGCCCAGACCCTGGAGGCGCAGCCGCCCAAGGTCACCGTGGCCAGCACCGTCGGCGCGGGGGATTCCCTGCTCGCCGGCATGCTGCACGGCCTGCTCACCGGCCAGACGCCGGAACGCACCCTGGCCACGGCCACCGCCATCGCCGCCCTGGCGGTCACCCAGATCGGCTTCGGCATCAATGATCCCGCGCAACTCGCCACCTTCGAAGAGCAGGTGCGGGTGCGCATCCTTCCCGACTTTCCGCTAGAACAAGAATCAGGGGTAAACCCATGAACATCGCCATCGTCACGACCTGCCCGACCGGCATGGTCACCAGCGTGCTCAGTGCGCGCCTGCTGGACGCCGCCGCCCAGCGCCGCGGCTGGACCACCAGCGTCGAGATCCACGACGGCCCCGAGGCCACCCTGCTGACCGACGACCAGGTGGCGCGCGCCGAACTGGTCGTGGTGGTCCACACCGGCGCGGTCGACCTGTCGCGCTTCGTCGGCAAGCGCGTCTACCGCGCCGCCCCGGCCGAAGCCCTGCGCGATGTCGATGCCTTCCTGCAGCGCGCGGCCAGCGAAGCCAAGGTGCTGGAACAGGCCCCGGCGGCGGGTGGCGCTGCCCCCAGCGCTCCCGCCAGTGCCAGCGAAACCCCGCGGCTGGTGGCCATCACCGCCTGCCCGACCGGGGTCGCCCATACCTTCATGGCCGCCGAAGCCCTGCAGAACGCCGCCAAGAAGCTCGGCTATCGCCTGCATCTGGAAACCCAGGGCTCGGTAGGGGCGCGCAATCCGCTACCGGCCGAGGCCATCCGCGACGCCGACGTGGTGCTGCTGGCCACCGACATCGAGGTCAACGTCGAGCGCTTCGCCGGCAAGCGCGTCTATCGCTGCGGCACCGGCGTCGCCCTCAAGCAACCCGAGGCGACGATCCAGAAGGCGCTGGCCGAGGGCGAGACCCTGGCCGGCAGCGCCGCTCCGGCGGCCAGGGAGGGCGCCAAGCCCGCCAAGAAGGAAGGTGCGGGGGTCTACAAGCACCTGCTCACCGGGGTGTCCTACATGCTGCCGATGGTGGTGGCGGGTGGCCTGCTGATCGCCCTGTCCTTCGTCTTCGGCATCGAGGCCTTCAAGGAACAGGGCACCCTGGCGGCAGCCCTGATGCAGATCGGCGGCGAATCGGCGTTCAAGCTGATGGTCCCGGTGCTGGCCGGCTACATCGCCTATTCCATCGCCGACCGCCCGGGCCTGGCGCCTGGGATGATCGGTGGCTGGCTGGCGGCCAGCCTGGGCAGCGGTTTCATCGGCGGCATCATCGCCGGTTTCCTGGCCGGCTACGTGGCCAAGGCCATCGCCCAGCACGTCAAGCTGCCGGCCAGCGTCGAGGCGCTCAAGCCGATCCTGATCATCCCGCTGTTCGCCAGCCTCATCGTCGGCCTGGTGATGATCTACCTGGTCGGTACCCCGGTCGCCGGCGCCCTCAGTCGGCTCACCGACTTCCTCAACAACCTGGGCACCAGCAACGCCGTGCTGCTCGGCCTGATCCTCGGCGCCATGATGTGCATCGACTTCGGCGGCCCGATCAACAAGGCCGCCTATGCCTTCACCGTCGGCCTGCTGGCGTCCAAGACCTATGGTCCCATGGCGGCCACCATGGCCGCCGGCATGGTGCCGCCGATCGGTATGGGCATCGCCACCCTCCTGGCGCGGGGCAAGTTCGCCCAGAGCGAGCGCGAGGCGGGCAAGGCGGCGTCGGTACTGGGACTGTGCTTCATCTCCGAGGGTGCGATTCCCTTCGCCGCCAAGGACCCGCTGCGGGTGATCCCGGCCAGCGTCATCGGCGGTGCCCTGACCGGCGCCCTGGTCATGCTGTTCAACTGCAAGCTGATGGCGCCCCACGGCGGCCTCTTCGTGCTGCTGATCCCCAACGCCATCAGCCATGCCTGGCTGTACCTGGCGGCCATCGCGGCCGGCAGCCTGGTGACCGGGGTCATCTACGCGGTACTCAAGCGTAATGAGGCCGCGACGGAGCTGGTCCCCGCCGCCTGACTCGGCTGCGGCAATTTTGCGGTAACAAGCGGTTACACTGGCAGGCTCTGGCCTTCCGGTGTAGCCGCCTCCCATGTCCGATTCCGTCTTTCCCGATACCGATCCCGAGGTCGCCGCCCGGCGCCGCCTGCACCTGCTGCGTCATCGCCGCCGTCGGCGGCTGCGCGAATGGCGCCAGCGGATCGCCTTCTGGGTGGGGGCGGTATTGGTAGGCCTGGCCGGCCTGGCCTTCGCCTGGCTGGCCGACGCCTCCTTCGGCCTCTTTCAGCAGCTGCTGCAGCACAGCGCCATCTGGCCCTGGCTGGTCACGCCCCTGGGCTTCGCCGGGCTGGTCTGGCTGACGCAAGGTGTGCTGCGCGATGCCCGTGGCAGCGGCATTCCCCAGGTCATCGCCACCCTCGAACGCCCCGAAGCGGACCTCCGCGCCCGGCTGCTGGCGCCACCCATCGCCCTGGCCAAGCTGCTGCTCACCGCCGGCGCCCTGCTGGTAGGCGGCTCGGTGGGGCGGGAAGGACCGACCGTGCACGTCGGCGCGGCGCTGCTCTATGGCTTCGGCAAGCGTCTCGGCCTGCATGGCCGCCGCACCCTGTCCGGACTCATCCTCGCCGGGGGCGCCGCAGGTATCGCCGCAGCCTTCAATACCCCGTTGGGCGGCGTGGTCTTCGCCATCGAGGAACTGACCCATACCTTCGAGCAGCGCTTCAGCGGCCTGGTGCTGACCGCGGTGCTGCTCGGCGGCATCGTCACCCTGGGGATCGTCGGGCCCTACAGCTACCTCGGCGCCCTGGACCTGCACCTGACCTGGGGCCTCGGCTGGGTCGGGGTCGCGGTGATCGGTGTCGTCGGCGGCCTGCTGGGCGGCTGCTATGGGCGCCTGGTGCTACCCACCGACCGAGGCTGGCTGGGCCGCCTGAACGCTCTGCGTCGGCAGCGACCGGTAGCCTTCGCCGCCGCGTGCGGACTGCTGCTGGCCGCGCTGGGGCTGTTC
>CAUQPA010000442.1:0-4341 GCA_963519325.1 uncultured Pseudomonas sp.
CGCCGTGGTGCGCCCGGGCAAGCAGGTCACGGTGCTGACCTATGGCACCACCGTCTGGGTGGCCCTGGCCGCGGCCGCCGAGACCGGCATCGACGCCGAGGTGATCGACATCCGCAGTCTCTGGCCGCTGGACCTGCAGACCCTCACCGACTCGGTGAACAAGACCGGCCGTTGCGTGGTGGTCCACGAAGCCACCCGCACCTGCGGCTATGGCGCCGAGCTGGTGTCCCTGATGCAGGAGCACTGCTTCCATCGCCTGGAGGCGCCCATCGAGCGGGTCACCGGTTGGGACACGCCCTATCCCCATGCCCAGGAGTGGGACTACTTCCCCGGTCCGGCGCGGGTCGGCGCCGCGCTCAAGCGCGTGATGGAGGTCTGAGATGGGTACCCATGTCATCAAGATGCCCGACATCGGCGAAGGCATCGCCGAGGTGGAACTGGTCAAGTGGTACGTGGCGGTGGGCGACGAGGTCAGCGAAGACCAGACCCTCGCCGACGTCATGACCGACAAGGCCATGGTGGAGATTCCCTCACCCGTGGTGGGCCGGGTGCTGGCCCTCGGCGGCGAGCCCGGCCAGGTGCTGGCGGTCGGCGCCGAGTTGATCCGCCTGGAAGTGGCCGGCGACGGCAACCAGCGTGAAGCCAGTCGTCCTGCACCCGCGGAGTCAACTCCCGCACCGGCACCCAAGGCGGAAGCGCCCAAGCCGGAGCCGATACCGTCCGCCGCCACGTCGCACCCTGCGCCCGCAGCGCAGCGCGACGACGACCGACCCATACCGCGCCCGACCCCCGGTAGCCCGCCACTGGCCTCCCCGGCGGTGCGCCAGCACGCCTGGGACCTGGGCATCGAGTTGCGCTTCGTCACCGGCAGCGGCCAGGGCGGGCGTATCCTGCATGGCGATCTGGACGCCTATGTGCAGCAACGCGACGCCGGCTTGCCGCCCGCCACTAGCGTCGGTGGCCTGGCGAAACGCAGTGGCGAGGAGCGCATCCCGCTGATCGGCCTGAGACGCAAGATCGCCGAGAAGATGCAGGCCGCCAAACGGCATATCCCCCACTTCACCTATGTGGAAGAGGTGGATGTCACCGAGCTGGAAGCCCTGCGCGCCACCCTCAACCAGCGCTGGCAGGGGCGTCGTGCCCACCTCACCCTGCTGCCCTTCCTGGCGCGCGCCCTGGTGGTCGCGGTGCGGGATTTCCCGCAGATGAATGCGCGCTTCGATGAGGAAAGCAGCACGGTGACGCGCTATGGCGCGGTGCACCTGGGTATCGCCACCCAAGGCGAGCAGGGCCTGGCGGTACCGGTGGTCAGACACGCCGAGGCGCTGGATCTCTGGGGCTGCGCCCAGGAGGTGGCGCGCCTGGCCACCGCGGTGCGCGCCGGCAAGGCCAATCGCGACGAACTGGGCGGTTCCACCCTGACCATCAGCAGCCTCGGTCCGCTGGGCGGCATCGCTTCCACGCCCATCATCAACCACCCCGAGGTGGCCATCATCGGCGTCAACCGCATCGTCGAGCGCCCGGCCTTCCGTAACGGGCTGGTGGTCCCGCGCAAGCTGATGAACCTCTCCGCCTCCTTCGACCACCGGCTGATCGATGGCCAGGACGCCGCCAGTTTCATCCAGGCCGTGCGCCAGCTGCTCGAACAACCCGCCACCCTCTTCCTGGAGTAGCCATGGACACCCGACTCCTCATCATTGGCGGCGGCCCCGGCGGTTACGTCGCCGCCCTGCGCGCCGCCCAGCTGGGCATCGCCACCACCCTGGTGGAGGGTGCTGCCCTGGGCGGTACCTGCCTCAACGTGGGCTGCATTCCTTCCAAGGCCATGATCCATTTCGCCGAGGAATACCATCGCGCCTGCGGGCGTGCCGACCAGGGCAGCCTGGGCATCCGCCACGGCCGCCCGGAGCTGGACCTCGGCCAGGCCATGGCCTGGAAGAACGGCATCATCGATCGCCTCACCACCGGCGTCGCCGGCCTGCTGAAGAAGCAGGGGGTGACGGTGATCGAGGGTTGGGCCGAGATCCTCGACGGCAAGACCGTCGAGGTGCAGCGCGCGGGCGGCGAGCGGCTGCGTATCCGCACCGAGCACCTGCTGCTGGCCATGGGCTCCACCTCGGTGGAACTGCCCAACCTGCCCTTCGGCGGCCCGGTGATCTCGGCCACCGAAGCACTATCGCCCACGGAAATCCCCGAGCAACTGGTAGTGGTGGGCGCCGGCTATATCGGCCTGGAATTGGGTATCGCCTATCGCAAGCTGGGTGCCAAGGTCGCCGTGGTCGAGGCTCAGTCGCGGCTGCTGCCAGGCTACGACGCCGAACTCACAGCGCCACTGCGCCAGCGCCTGGAACGACTGGGTATCGAGCTGCACCTGGGCTGCAAGGTCGTCGGCTTGACGGAGGATGGCGCCGGACTGCGGATGACCACGGGCGATGACCAGCAGCAGGTACTGCCTGCCCAACGCATCCTGGTGGCTGCCGGGCGCCGCCCGCGTACCGAAGGCCTGGAGCGGCTGCCGCTGGACTACGACGGGCGCTTTATCCGGGTCGACGATGGTTGCCGTACCAGCATGACCGACGTCTGGGCCATCGGCGACCTCACCGGCGAGCCCCTGCTGGCCCATCGCGCCATGGCCCAGGGCGAGGTGGTGGCGGAGCTGATCGCCGGCAAGCGGCGGCATTTCGCTCCGGTGGCCATTCCGGCGGTTTGCTACACCGATCCGGAAATCGTGGTGGTCGGCCTCACCCCCGAGCAGGCCAAGGCCCAGGGGCTGGAGATCAAGGTCGCAAGCTTTCCCTTCGCCGCCAACGGCCGCGCCCTGACCCTGGAAGCGCCGGAAGGCTTCGTGCGGGTAGTGGCCCGCGCCGACGACCATCGCATCCTCGGCTGGCAGGCCACCGGGCAGCAGGTGGCGGAATTGGCCACGGCCTTTGCCCATAGCCTGGAGATGGGCATGCAGCTGGAAGACGTGGCGGCTACCCTGCATCCCCACCCCACCCTGGGTGAGGCGGTGCAGGAGGCGGCGCTGAAAGCCTTGGGCCGGGCGCTGCATCTGTGACGGCGTCTGCCTGGCTTGGCCTCGACGGGGACCGAGCCAGGCGCTACTCAGCCAGTGAGTTTTCGCCGGCCGGAGGACGGAGGCCTCGTTACAACTGCGCGGCTATCGCTGCGGTATCTATCACTGACCGCACCTCGCGGATGCGCCCTTCGGCAAAGCGATAGAACACATGCTCACTGAAGCGCACCCGACGGCCGTTCACCGGCAGACCGAACAGTTCCCCATGCGGGGTGCAGTCGAAATCCAGCTGCGCCGCCAGCCAGGGCGGCTCCACTACCAGCAGCCGCGCGCTGAATTGCAAATCCGGGATGGCGGCGTGATCGCCCTCGAGCATGGCCTGGTAGCCAGCCAGGCCGAGGGGACGGCCGTTGTGCTCGACCGCCTCGTCGACATAGCGGCCTAGTTCAGCCCAGGCTTGGCGGTTGAGGCAGTCGAGGTAAGCCCGGTAGTGGCTGCCGAGTTCGGCAGGGGTAAGAGGCATGGCGAGGTCTCCGTTGGCAACAATTACAGGGACCTCGCCCAGCTGCCAAGGCTCCCGTTAGCCCAGGCGATTCTTCACCAGCCGTCCACCTTGGAGGATGACGTCCAGTCGCTCGCCCTGCCCTACCAGGCAGCCGATGTCGGCCAGCGGGTCGCCTTCCACCACCAGCAGATCCGCCAGGGCACCATTGGCGATGCAACCCAACTCGCCCTCGCGTTGCAGGATGCGCGCGGCCACACTGGTGGCGCTGCGCAGGGCTTCCAGATTACCCAGCACCTCGGCGCGGATACGCAGTTCCTGGGTCTGGTACTCGTGCATCTCGCCCAGCAGATCGGAGCCGTAGCCCATGGGGACGCCCGCCTCGGCGAAGAATTCCAGGGCGCGCCGGCCGGCCAGGCGGACGTCCTCGATCTTGGCTACGGAATCGGCCGGCAGGCCATAGCGGGCACCATGCTCGGCGAGCATCTCGTAGGTCACCTGGGTCGGCACCGCGAAGGCCCCCCTTTCGTGCATCAGTTGCGCCGTTTCCCGGTCCACCAGATTGCCGTGCTCGATGGTGCGCACCCCACATTCCACGGCGCGGCGGATGGCCCGGGCGGTATAGGCATGGGCCATCACATAGGTATTGGCCGCCTCGGCTTCCTCGACGATGGCGCGGATCTCGGCCTCGCTGTACTGGGTGTTGGCGATGGGATCGGTGGGCGACGACACCCCGCCGGAAGCCATGATCTTGATCTGGGTGGCACCCTGCTGCAGCTCTTCGCGCACCGCCTTGCGTACATTGTCCACGCCGTCCACCACC
>CAUQPA010000443.1:0-4338 GCA_963519325.1 uncultured Pseudomonas sp.
CCTCGAGAGTGGCTTCGCTGACATGGTGCTCCATGCCTTCGGCGTCGCGGCGCGCGGTATCGGCATCCACGCCCAGGGTCAGCAGGAAGGTTTCCACCACGTGATGGCGCGCGCGGCTGGCTTCGGCCAGGGCCTCGCCCTCGGGGGTGAGGAAGACGCCGCGATAGGGGCGCTGCACGATCAGCCCGGCCGTGGCCAGGCGCTTGAGCATCTTGGCCACGGTCGGTTGGGCCACGCCAATCCGTGCGGCGATGTCCACCTGGCGCGCCTCGCCGCCGTCCCGGATGAGATCGGAGATGAGCTCGACATAGTCTTCGATCAGCTCCTGACGATGCGCCTCGCGGACCTGTTGAAAACCTTCCATGTGAATGGATGGATCGACCAACCGATTCAGCAGTTCGTCGTCCTTAGTCATGTTGCCCACCTGAGTGACCTTCTCCGCAAGACCTATGGCGCTTCGGAGGGAAGCGCCCGGGCGCCATTTTGACCGAGTTGCGGGCGAATACCAAAGTTTCCTTCACCAATGGGCGTTATCGACGGATGAGATAGAGATTTTTTATTGCTGGATGTGTGAATTTTAGCCTAGGCTAAATTCTCCAAAGGGTAGTCCTACCTTGTCGAACGAGCCCGCCATGAAAGAATCCGCCAGCTACGTCGAGCCTGCTTGGCAGGAACCCGCGCCGTCCGCCCGACCCAGCCTGGGGCGCATGAACGCCAGTGTGCCGGTCCCCCAGGGCGGCAGTTGGCTTCGGCGGCTGCTGGCCTTCGTCGGCCCGGGCTACATGGTCTCGGTGGGCTACATGGACCCGGGCAACTGGGCCACCGACCTGGCCGGCGGTTCGCAGTTCGGCTATCTGCTGCTGTCGGTGATCCTGCTGTCCAACCTCATGGCCATCCTGTTGCAGGCCCTGGCGGCGCGCCTCGGCATCGCCACCGGCCTGGACCTGGCCCAGGCCTGTCGGGCGCGCTACTCGCGGCCGGTGAGCTTCATGCTGTGGATCGCCTGCGAAATCGCGATCATCGCCTGCGATCTGGCCGAGGTGATCGGCACCGCCATCGCCCTCAACCTGTTGTTCGGCATCCCGCTGGTGTGGGGCGCCATCCTCACGGCGCTGGACGTCTTTCTCATCCTGCTGTTGATGAACCGTGGCTTCCGCTGGCTGGAGGCCTTCGTCATCGCCTTGCTGACGCTGATCTTCGTCTGCTTCGGCGTGCAGATGGTGCTGGCCCAGCCTTCGCTGGCGGCGGTACTCGACGGTTTCGTGCCCAAGGCCGAGGTGGTCACCAATCCGGCGGCGCTGTACCTGGCCATCGGCATCATCGGCGCGACCGTGATGCCGCATAACCTCTACCTGCATTCGTCCATCGTGCAGACCCGCGCCTATCCACGCACCGAGCAGGGCCGGCGCATGGGTCTGCGCTGGGCGGTGGCCGACAGCACCCTGGCGCTGATGCTGGCGCTGTTCGTCAACGCCGCCATCCTGATCACCGCCGCCGCGGTGTTCCACAGTGCCGGACGCACCGACGTGGCCGAGATCCAGGACGCCTACCACCTGCTGTCGCCCATGCTGGGCGTGGGCATCGCCTCGCTGCTGTTCGCCGTGGCCCTGCTGGCCTCCGGCATCAATTCCACGGTGACCGCGACCCTGGCCGGCCAGATCGTCATGGAGGGCTTTCTCTCGCTGCGCATCCCGGACTGGGCGCGGCGGTTGATCACCCGGGGCATCGCCGTGATCCCGGTGGTGGTGGTGACCGGGCTCTATGGCGAGAGCGGCACGGCCAAGCTGCTGGTGCTGAGCCAGGTGGTGCTGTCCATGCAGCTGCCCTTCGCGGTGATCCCCCTGGTGCGCTTCGTCTCGGATCGCCAGCTGATGGGTAGCTTCGTCATCGGTCGGGTGACCAAGGGCCTGGCCTGGGCCGTGGCCGGGCTGATCCTGATCCTCAACCTGAAGCTGCTGATCGATATGTTGATGGGATAGCGGACGACAGAGGTCTTACGACCGCTAGGGGCTCTGGCACAGCGGTCTGGGAACTTGTGGAAACGCGTGGGAATCCATCCGTTACCACAATAAGTTGTTTCCCTGACTACCTTGGAGCCTTTGCCATGTCCTATGACGCCCGTCAGAACCCCGCCTATGTGGCCACCACAGCGACCGCTACCGCGCCGTTGCTGAAGCGCATTTCCTGGAGCTCGATCATCGCCGGCGTGGTGATCGCCCTGACCGTGTCCTTGCTGCTCAGCCTGCTCGGCACCGCTATCGGTTCGGCCTCCATCGATCCGCAACAGGAAGCCAATCCGCTGTCCGGTCTGGGCAAGGGTACCGGCATCTGGGTCGGCGTCAGCGCCGTGATCTCGGTCTTCGTCGGTGCCTGGATCGCCGGTCGCCTGGCGCAGCGCGAAGGCGCCCTGCACGGCATCCTGGTCTGGGCCAGCGTGACCCTGGTCAGCGTCTATCTGGTGTCCAGCGCCGTGAGCGGCGTGGTGCGCACCGGTCTCAACGTGGCGGGCAGCGGCCTGTCGATGATCGGTAGCGGTATTTCCCAGGCCGCGCCGGCGCTGACCAACCAGGTGCAGGACCAGCTGCGCCAGCAGGGCATCCAGCTCGACCTGGGCGATCTGCAGAACGAACTGGAAACCGCGCTGCGCCAGACCGGCAAGACCGAGCTGCAGCCGGAAAACCTCAAGCAGCAGGCCCAGGGCGCCGAACAGGATGCCAAGAACACCGCGCAGAACAGTGCCAACAATCCGCAGCAGACCGATGACCAGCTGAGCGCCCTGCTGGACCGTCTGAAGCAGCGTGGCGACCAGGCTTGGAACGCCGCCGACCGTCAGGCCTTGGTCAACCTGATCAAGGCCCGTACCGGCAAGAGCGACGCCGAGGCCAATGCCATCGTCGACAAGGCCCAGCAGACCTATCAGCAGGCCTATGCCAAGTACCAGGAACTCAAGGCCCAGGCCGAGCAGAAGGCCCGCGAAGCCGCTGACGTCGCCGCCCGCAAGGTTTCCCAGGCCAGCTGGGTGCTGCTGATCAGCCTGATCGTAGGCGGTATCGTCGGCGCCATCGGTGGTGCCCTGGGTCGTCGTACCCAGCCGGCCAACAAGGTGGTCGCAGCCTAAGGCCTAGGCCCGAGGGGTCCAGCGGGATCCTGCGCCAGCAGCCGATGCCCGAACCCGCAAGGGTTCGGGCATCGGCGTTTGTAGGGCCTGGGTTTTCGTCAGCCGTCAGCACGCAGCGCCCGGGCGAGCAGCACCAGGCATAGCGGCAGATCGGGTCGCTCGGCGCCGAACAGGGTGCGATAGATCAGGGGCGCCACCAGGCCATCGAGCAGGGCGTCGAGGGGTGGCGTCGCCTCGCCACGCGCGCGGGCGCGCTCGAGCATCAGCTCCAAGCGTTCCCGCGTCGGTTCGGTGCAGCGTACCGCGCAGCCGGGGTCGGTGGCGGCGAGGGCGTCCCTGAGCATGGCCTGGCCGGGCGTCGAGACGAGATCGTCGACATAGTGTTCCAGCCAGCGTTCGAGGTCGCCTCTCAGGCTGCCGGTGTCCTCCGGTGGCTGGTCCGGACGCAGGCGCTGCAACTCGACATCGGCCAGCAGGCTGGGCAGGTTGCCCCAGCGGCGGTAGAGGGTGGAGGGGGTGACCCCGGCGCGGGCGGCGATCAGGGGCACCGTCAGGGACTCGCGCGGCTGCTCCTGCAGCAGCGCCAGGACGGCCTCGTGGATGGCTTGCTGGACGCGGGCGCTACGGCCGCCGGGACGGGCTTGCTTGGTGGTCATGGCGACAGGATACCTGGCGCCTAACGCAAACGCATTGCTTTTGCCGTGGAAAAGGCTCAGGCTTTAAAGCAATTAATTAGCTTTAAGGTGAGGGTATGACCCCTGCGAACGTTTCCTCCCAGGCACGCCTGACCCTGCTCGGCGCTCTGCTCTTCACCTTCCTCGCCGCCTCCAGCGCGCCGACGCCCCTCTACGCCAGCTACCAGCAGGCCTGGGGGTTTTCCACCTTCTGGCTGACCTAGGTATTCGCCATCTATGCCTTCGCCCTGCTGGCGGCCCTGCTGGTAGGCGGGCGCCTGTCCGACCACCTGGGGCGGCGCCCGGTGATCCTGGCCGCGCTGCTGCTGGAGGCGGGCTCCATGCTGCTGTTCCACCAGGCGCAGGGCCTGGTCGACCTGGTCGTCGCCCGCGCCGTGCAGGGCCTGGCGACCGGCATCGCCACCAGTGCCCTGGGCGCTGCCTTGCTCGACGTGGATCGCGAGCGCGGCCCCTGGTTGAACAGCCTGGCACCCCTGCTGGGCATGGCCGGCGGCGCCCTGGGTTGCGGGCTGCTGGTGGAGTTCG
>CAUQPA010000444.1:0-4332 GCA_963519325.1 uncultured Pseudomonas sp.
GCCCAGGCCTCAATTTGTTGGCTAAAGAGGGGGAGGCTGAGCAGGCTTAGGCCGACTACGTTGAGCGGTGTTAAACGCAGCCAGAAGCAAATGACCATGATCGTCAAAAGGACGATTGCCAGGCACGTTCTGAGATAAAGTCCTTTGCAACAGCGGTACTCACGAGCCAGTACAATTGCGAAGATGGCGGCAGCGCACACCAGGCCGACAATACTCATGGCGTCAAGCGAGGTTGTGCCGATGGTAGGTGGGTCTCGGTAGTAGCTGGCTTGCAAGGTGATAAGATTGTCCAACGCCATGGCGTGCTGGTAGACCGCCGGTATCTGTCCATGAACTGGGGAAAGAATGCGATCCGCCGCACCGGCGACATCTGCGCCCACCAGTACCAGACGATCCCGCAGCACGCTGCGCAGAAGTGCTCGCTCCTCAGGCAGGGTAGTCTCCAGTTCTGCTGCATTGAGCGTAAGGGTGTAGGGGCATGGCAGCGTGGTTGGGCTGGAGAATCGCCAGAACAGCGCTGACAACATGACGTTTAGCGTTTCCATCAGCTCACTGGAACGCGCCTGGCAGTGTTGGCTGCTGCTGAGCTGAGGCTGTTGCATTGCCTGGCGTAGGCCCCATTGCACGGCGATTGGTGGAGCGTCTGCACTTATCGCGCGTGGCTCACACGAATGTCGCCGACAATATTCCTCGTAGAGCGCCCTGGCCGGGGTAGGCAATGTCCGGCCGTCTGTGCCGGTGACGTTGAGTGGATATCTGTCCCCATATCCATCCCACTGTATGAGCACAGGCTGTGTAGCTGCTGCGAGCACCGGGAGGGTATCCGCCAGGTCCGTTGCCGGCAGGGTCTGTCCGGTACTGGCGAGCAGGACGGGAATACCCTGTTGTGCATAGCGAGCGAAGACGTTGCCGAGCAACTCCGGCGTATCACTCGCCCGGGAATGGTCATGGCTGTAGAGCAGGTCGACGAACACGGCCTGTGGTTGGTAGTGCAGCAGGCGCGCCAGAACCTTGGCCTGCTCTTGATAGGGCAGAGGCCAATGCAAACCATGACGTAGCAGGAAGCTGTCGTCCAGCAGTAGCAGGACGATCTGTTGCTGACCATTGTCGGGATAGAAAGCCGAGAGCAGTCGATTAAAGAACTGCTCGCTAGCCTTGTCAGTAGCGCTACCTAGTCCCAAAGGATCGCAGGCCAAAATGACCAGTCCCAAAAGGCCTAATATCAGCTGACGATATAACCATGCCACTGACTTTCGCGGCATTCCTTGACCCATTGAAAAAGCGCTCCGTGCTTCAAGCGGATTTACTCTGCGACAATGGGCAGAATTTTGCAAACTTCGTCACATCCAGTGGCGCTTGCTGGCGGAAGTGCTGACCTGAACGCTTTGGCCGGACTCCCTTTACACGCTGACAGCCGTAACGCCCAGGAGAGGGCTGCGGTACTGGGCTTACCTAGTGGAGGCATGCGATGGAGTACGACCGGCCAGACCGCGTGATAGAGCGACTGAATACCAGGGCTAAACACTTTGCATGATTATGATACTAATTTGCATTTACACGTCAGGTCTCTTTGTCTATCTTGGCCTTCCGCCGATTGGCGTCGGACGTCGGTCAACGGATTTCTTGGAGAGTCCGAGCAGCCTTTACGTGGGGTATGGGCGGGCCTACGTCCTGTAAGAGGACGATAGAAGAATATGCAGCACTTCACCCTTCGCGCCTTGGCGCTTTCCGTTTCCCTGGGCGTTACGGCCCTGGCCCAGGCCGCGCCCCTGTCGCTGTCGCAGCCGGCCCAGCCGCTGGCCACCGCCCTGCAGAGCTTCGCCCGGGCCAGTGGCCTGCAGGTCAACTACGATCCTGCGACCCTGGTGGGCAAGCGCGCCCCGGCGCTTGCCGGCCGCCTGGAGCCGGAGGTTGCCCTGCAGCGCCTGCTGGCCGGCAGTGGACTGGCGGCGTCGGTCACCGGCTCGGTCGCCACCATCGTCCCGGTGGCCACCCAGGCGAGCCCGGGCAGCGTGGCCCTGGATGCCACTACCATCACCGCCGACGACGGCTCCCTGGCCGGTCGCGCCACCACCGAAGGCACCCGCTCCTACACCACCGGGGCGATGAGCACCTCCACCGGCCTGCCGCTGTCGATCCGCGAGACACCCCAATCGGTCAGCGTCATCACCCGGCAGCGCATGGAAGACCAGGGCATGACCGACCTCAACGATGTCGTGAGATACGCCCCGGGCGTGACGCTGCGCAAGTTCGGCGGCGATCGCCAGGAATTTCTCTCCCGTGGCTTCCGCATCGACAACGTCATGTACGACGGCCTGCCCACCACCGCCGGGACCTTCACTCTCGACACCCTGTCCTCGGCCGACCTGTCCATCTACGACCGCGTCGAGGTGGTGCGCGGCGCCACCGGCCTGATGACCGGCGCCGGCGATCCCTCGGCCACCCTGAATCTGGTGCGCAAGCGGCCGACCGCCTTTCCCCAGGTCAGCGTCACCACCAGCGCCGGCAGCTGGGACCGCTACCGCACCGAGGTCGACGCCTCCAACAAGCTGAACGAGGCCGGTACCCTGCGGGGCCGCGCCGTCGCTGCCTATGAGGACGGCAACAGCTTCCAGGACGTCCGCGAGCGCAAGCGCCAGACCTTCTATGGCGTCCTCGAAGCGGATCTCAGCGATTCCACCACCTGGACCATCGGCGCCTCCAAGCAGCGCGAGGACAAGACCTCCGACTGGGGCAGCCTGCCCAGCGGCCCCAACGGCGAAGACCTGCACCTGTCGCGTTCCACCTTCCTGGGCGGCGACTGGTCCTACTGGGATCAGGACAACTACACCTTGTTCTCGGACATCACCCATACCTTCGACAACGGCTGGAAGGCCAAGCTGGCGGCGCAACAGGTCTGGGCCAATTCCGACACCTACTCCAACTACCTGACCTCCTCGGCAGCGGACTACAGCTACAGTTCGGTCAGCGACCTGGCTACCGCCTCCGGCGCCTATCGCACGGACTCCGACCAACTCAACCTGGACGCCTCGGTCAGTGGTCCCTTCCAGCTGCTGGGCCGCGAGCATGAGTTGATGGCCGGGATCAGTCGCCGGCAGGATAAGTTCTACCAGCGTGGCGGCTATTCCGGCGCGACCCCCGTCGATATCTACAACTTCCGCCCCAGCAGCATCCCCAAGCCGGCCAAGGACAGCCTGACGCCCTATGCCAGCAAGAACACCACCACCGAGGAGGCGGTGTATGCGGCGGCGCGCTTCAATCCGATCGATCCGCTGCACGTCATCGTCGGTGGCCGGGTCAGCTGGTACGACTTCGACAACCTGTACAGCGACAACGACTACAAGGCCACCCGCGAAGTCACGCCCTATGCCGGCATCATCTACGACCTGAACGATACCTACTCGGTCTATGCCAGCTACACCGAGATCTTCAAGCCGCAGAGCGAGCAGAGCACCAGCGGTTCGGTCCTGGAGCCCATGACCGGCAAGAGCTACGAGATCGGCCTCAAGGGCGCCTACCTCGATGGCGCGCTGAATGCCTCCGTGGCGTTGTTCGACACCATCCAGGAGAACCGCGCCTACCTGCCGGCCAACCAGGCCACCTTCTGCCCCGGCTACCCCGCGCAGAGTTGCTACAGCGCGGCGGGGGAGGTTCGCAGTCGCGGTATCGATGCGGAGGTCTCCGGCCAGCTGGCGCCCAACTGGCAGGCCTCGGCGGCCTATACCCTGGTGCTGAGCCAATACACCAAGGATGTCACCTACGAAGACCGGCGCTTCGCCCCCGAGCAGCCCAAGCATCTGTTCAAGGCCGCTACCAGTTATCAACTCACGGGCAGCCTGAGCCAATGGCGGATCGGTGCCGACCTGCAGGCCCAGAGCGGGACCTTCGAACGTGTCGGTACCGGCGAAGCCAAGCAGGACAGCTATGCCCTGGTGGGGCTGATGGCTGGCTATCGCTTCAACGAGCACTGGGATGGCCGCGTCAACTTCAACAACATCTTCGATGAGAAGTACTGGCAGGGCATCCCGACGGGTACCGGGACCGGCACCTATGGTGATCCCCGCAATGTCATGCTCAGCCTCAAGTGGACCCTCTGATCCCCGCGCCATCTAGGCACCTCGAGCTCCGCCCTTGTCCGCACCCGTGGACCTGGGCGAAGCTGCGGACTTCCGCGAAGGAGTGCCGCCCATGTCCAGCCCGCTCGTCCACCTGGAACGCTATGCCGATCGCCACGCCGAGGGCCTCGCTGCCCTCTACGGCGATCCGGTCGTGGCCCGTCAGGTGTTGCAGTTGCCCTATCAGACCGCCGAGCAATGGCGGCAGCGTCTGAGT
>CAUQPA010000445.1:0-4332 GCA_963519325.1 uncultured Pseudomonas sp.
GGTGAGCAGGCGGTCCGTCTGGCTGTGCTCGGGGATGGCCGCCAGCAGGGCTTCGGTATAGGGGTGGGCGGGGGCGTCGAACAGCGTCGGCACCACGCCTTTCTCCACCGCCTGGCCGGCGTACATCACCACCACCCGCTGGGCGGTCTCGGCCACCACGGCGAGGTCGTGGGTGATCAGGATCAGGCCCATGCCTTCATCGCGCTGCAGGTTGACCAGCAGCTCCATGATCTGCGCCTGGATGGTCACATCCAGGGCGGTGGTGGGTTCGTCGGCGATCAGCAGGCGCGGCTCGGCGGCGATGGCCATGGCGATGGCGACGCGCTGGCTCATGCCCCCGGAGAGTTGGTGCGGATAGGCATTTAGCCGGCTGGCGGCGGCCGGGATCTCGACCTTTTCCAGCAATTCCAGGGCGCGCTGGCGGGCCTTGCCACCCTTGAGGCCGAGGTGCTGGCGGATCACCTCTTCCAACTGGAAGCCCACGGTGTAGCTGGGATTGAGCGCCGTCATCGGGTCCTGGAAGACCATCGACAGCTCCTTGCCGATCAGGTGCCGCCGGCGGCGGCCCTTGAGGCTGAGCAGGTCCTGGCCGTCGAAGGCCAGGCGGTCGGCGGTGATGCGGCCGGGGTGATCGATCAGGCCCATCACGGCCATCATGGTCACCGACTTGCCGGAGCCGGATTCGCCGACGATGGCGACGATCTCGCCCTGATCCACCGTGAGATCGAGGCCTTCCACCACCGGCGGGGCGTCGGTGCCGCCGAAGCGCACCGAGAGGTTCTGGATTTCGAGGAGGCTCATGACTGCACCTTCAGACGCGGATCGAGGGCATCGCGCAGGCCGTCGCCCATCAGGTTGATGGCCAGCACGGTGAAGAGGATGGCGAGACCCGGCAGGGTCACCACCCACCAGGCGCGCTCGATGTAGTCGCGGGCCGAAGCCAGCATGGTGCCCCACTCGGGAGTCGGCGGCTGCACGCCGAGGCCGAGGAAGCCCAGGGCGGCGGCGTCGAGAATCGCCGAGGAGAAGCTCAGGGTGGCCTGGACGATCAGCGGCGCCATGCAGTTGGGCAGTACGCTGACGAACATCAGCCGCAGCGTGCCGGCGCCGGCCAGCCGCGAGGCGGTGACGTAGTCGCGGTGCAGTTCGCCCATCACCGCGGCGCGGGTCAGGCGCACATAGGACGGCAGCGAGACGATGGCGATGGCCACCACGGTGTTGATCAGGCCTGGGCCGAGGATGGCGACGATGGCCACGGCCAGCAGCAGCGAGGGCAGCGCCAGCATGATGTCCATCAGGCGCATGATCACCGGACCGGCGCGGTTGGGCGAGAAGCCGGCGACCAGGCCGAGCAGGATGCCCGGGATCAGCGAGAAGACCACCGAGGCCAGGCCGATCAGCAGCGACAGTCGGGCGCCATGGATCAGCCGGCTGAGGATGTCGCGGCCCAGCTCGTCGGTGCCCAGGGGGAACTGGCTCTGGCCGCCGTCCAGCCACAGCGGCGGGGTGAGCATGAAGTCGCGGAACTGCTCGCTGGGCGCATGGGGCGCGACCCAGGGCGCGAAGAGCGCGCAGAACACCACGATGACCATGAAGATCAGCCCGCCCAGGGCGCCCTTGTTGCGGGCGAAGGCGTGCCAGAACTCCTTGAAGGGAGAGGGGTAGAGGGCGCTCGGGTCTTGAGCGGCCGGGGTGTTTACCGTTGTCATAGGCTCTGTCCGTGCGGGCGCATCAACGCTGGTGGCGGATGCGCGGGTTGACCAGGCCGTAGAGGATGTCCACGACGAAATTGACCAGGATGACCAGGGTGGCGATCAGCAGGATGCCGTTCTGCACCACCGGGTAGTCCCGGGCGCCGATGGCCTCGATCAGCCACTTGCCGATGCCGGGCCAGGAGAAGATGGTCTCGGTAAGCACCGCCCCGGAGAGCAGGCTGCCCACCTGCAGGCCGAGCACGGTCAGCACCGGGATCAGGGCGTTGCGCAGGGCATGGACGAAGACCACCCGCGCCGGCGACAAGCCCTTGGCCCGGGCGGTCCGCACGTAGTCCTCGCGCAAGACCTCGAGCATGGCCGAGCGGGTCATGCGGGCGATCACCGCCAGGGGAATGGTGCCCACCACGATGGCCGGCAGGATCAGGTGCTTGAGAGCGTCGACGAAGGCGCCGGGCTCGTCGGAGAGCAGGGTGTCGATGAGCATGAAGCCGGTGCGCGGGGGGATGTCGTAGAGCAGGTCCAGGCGCCCCGAGACCGGGGTCCAGCCGAGCTGCACCGAGAACAGCATGATCAGCAGCAGGCCCCACCAGAAGATCGGCATGGAATAGCCGGTCAGGGCCAGGCCCATCACCCCGTGGTCCACCGTGGAGCCGCGCCGGAGGGCGGCGAGGATGCCGGCCAGTACGCCGAACACGGTAGCGAACAGCATGGCCGCCACCGAGAGTTCCAGGGTGGCCGGGAACAGGGTCAGGAATTCGTCCCAGACGCCGACGCGGCTGCGCAGGGATTCGCCGAGGTTGCCCTGGGCGAGGTTGCCGACATAGTCGAAATACTGCTGGTACAGGGGCTTGTCGAGGCCCAGGCGGTGCATGGCTTCGGCGTGCATCTGCGGATCGACGCGGCGTTCGCCCATCATGACTTCCACCGGATCGCCAGGGATGAGGCGGATCAGGGCGAAGGTCAGCAGGGTGACGCCGAAGCACGTCGGTATCAGCAGCCCGAAGCGACGGGCGATGAAGGCGAGCATCGGAGGGGGTATCTCCTCTTGAGGCTGATCAAGACGGCGCGAGTACGTGCCCGGCCGCGTTTTTGCTTCAGACCTTGTGGGTCTAGATTCGTCCCTGGCGGGACCGTCCTGGTCCGCGACGAACGACCCTGCCGCGAGGCAGGGTCGTTCGGTCCTACGAGAAGGTTCGAAGAGCGCTCTGGACCGGCGCTCCAAACCCGGCAGACTACCACGTTGCCACGGGTGCCGAAATCCTCGACATCGCCAGGGCTTCGCCGGTGTTCGCGACGCGATCCCGGCGAGATGCCGGTCACGCCGCCCAACCTGCCGGGTTTCGCCGTCACAGCAGGTTGAACGGCAGGGTGGAGACCAGGCGCAGCTCCTTGACGTTGCCGTCGACCTGGTTCTGGCTGGCGCGATGGTCGGTCAGCAGCAGGCGGAAGCGACTGTCCTTGAGCGTGCCCTGTTGCACCTTGTAGGTGGTGACCAGGCCGATCTCGTGGTGCTTCTCGCCATCCTGCTGCAGCACCTCGGCATAGTTGGCGTACTTGCCGGCGCCGGCGTCGTAGTGGGTGCCGTCGATGTCCCAACCCTTGGCGTACCAGAGGCCGGTGCTCAGGCCGGGCACGCCGAAGTAGCTCCAGTCGGTCTCGTAGCGGATCTGCAGCGACTTCTCGTTGGGGCCGTTGTAGTCCGAGACCAGCGAGTTGGCCAGGTAGATGGCGGCGGTCTCGTGGGCGTAGTCGAAGTATTCGTTGCCGTCGATCTGCTGGTAGGCCAGGGTCAGGCTGTGGGCCTGGTGGCTGCCGGTGAACGCCAGGCTCCAGGCGGTGTTGTCGATGTCGCCGGCCTTGGCGCTGCCGGCGTCGACGGTGCGATAGGCGTTGGCCACGGCCTTCCAAGCGAAGGTGTCGAGGTTACCGCCGGCCTGGGTGATGCTGAGGAAATACTGGTTCCAGACGTCTTCGAAGTTGGCGCCATAGACGCTGACTTCCCAACCCTGGGGCAGCTTGTAGTTGCCACCGAGGAAGCTCAGGCGGTCGGCGGTGACCTCGCGGGTGCCGTACTCGGTGGTCCACTTCTCGTCGCCGGCGCCGGTCCGCGGGCTGACGCGGGTGAAGCTGCCACCCTGCAGCGAGAGGTTGTCCCATTCGTCGCTGGTCACGGCGAAGCCGTCGAAGCCTGAGGGGAAGGGCCGGTTGTCGTTGTAGCTGATCACCGGGGTGTCGAGCATGAAGCGGCCGACCTTGAGCTCGGTGTTGGAGACGCGGAAGCGCGCATCGGCGATGCCCAGCTTGGACCACTCGGCCTGGCCCTCACCCTCGGCGTTGGCCAGGGTGCGGTTGCCACCGCCACCGATCCGGCCCTTGCCGCGCTCCAGGTTGGTGGCCTGGTAGCCGGCCACGTCGATGCCGAAGCCCACCGGGCCCTGGGTGTAGCCGGAGCTGTACTTGAGCGCCGTGGCCTGGACCCAGGTGTTGCGCGAGTGGGTGCGCACCCGGGTGCCATTCTTGGTGTAGCTGAAGATGGGATCCGAGCTGGTTTCCCGGGCGAAGAAGTTGCGCGTGGTCAGGGTCAGGCTGTCATCGGCCAGGAAACCCTTGGCGCCTT
>CAUQPA010000446.1:0-4323 GCA_963519325.1 uncultured Pseudomonas sp.
AGCAGGTCTTGGGGTTCAGCGTGGGCGGTCATGCAGGAATCCTCTGGAGAAAGGGAGTGGCGCTCGCGGTAACGCGCACCTGTGCTGAACTTACGAAACACCCTGACGAAAATTTACCGGCCGGGTATGCCGATCATCCGCCTCAGGACGACAACGGCCACTTGGCATGTCTGGCGTACCAAGGCCGCCGCGGGGTACGGTCGAGCCAGCGTCCAAGCAGGTCGGTCTCGCTGAAGACGGTGCGCAGCGCCAGTTTCATGGTCTCCACGTCCAGCACCGGCTGCTTGCTCGCGGCCTGAACTGCGGAAAGACCGCAACCGTGGGTACTGGGTCCGAGCCAGGGGTCGTCCACCTCTACCCAGCGCCCTGAGACGAACCAGGGCACGCCATGCCGCTCACGACGCGAAACCTGCCCGGGATGGAAGCGTTGGTGGGCGCGATACCAGTCCTCGATACGGTCGTCTATCCAGCCGTGGAAGTACCAGAACACCGGGTTGACATGTGAGGAGAAGGGATCGCCAAGAAAATCGTTCTCGGCACCGAACCAGCGCGGACTGAAGTCCAGCGGATCGCGATCGCCGATCACCGCGGCGCCATTGGCAGGATCGCGGGTTACGCTGGCCCAGCGCATGTGCAGCCAGTCGTGCATGCCCAGCTCGACTTCGGAACCGAACTGCCCCAGCGTCAGGCGGGCCAGGTATTCGGGATCCTGATAGCGCGATTCCCAGGCGAGGAAGTTGCTCTCATAGGCCTCGTCACTTTTCAGGCCGCGCAGCCAAAGACTGTATTCCTCGTCATCCTCGGCCACCCAGGCCGGGGGCACGGCGAAGCCATCGAGATTGTCGAGCTGGCGCAAAAAGGCCAGGCGATCTTGCTGTAGTGCCGGCGCGGCACGGGGGAGCCGCGGCCAGGAGGGCAGGTCCTGCATGGCGCGGGTGTGCTGCAGCATGTGCCGGTGCATGAACAAAAAGTCGACGCCTGAGCCATTGCGATCCTTGTGTACGCCGCGAGCGTCCCGCTCCCGGTCCAGCGGACCGGGCTGCCAACTCAGGCTGCGTAGCGCATCGCGTTGACGCTCACTCAGGCGGTGCCAACGGTCGCGGGTCGCGTGCCAGAGTTGGTGGAACAGCCGATGGTCGGGGGCGGTCAGCATCCTCAGCAGGGCCGGCTGCAGTTGCAAGCGCTCCCGCGCCAGGGGAAAGGCGCGTTTGACGGCGACGAAGGTACCTGCCGGCTGCGGTGCCGAGGGTGGCAGCGCCAGGGGCAGCAGCCGACCGCTCAGGCTCCCAGCCCCCGAGTCGGCGGCGGCCGCCCAGACCTCATCGAACCGCAGGGTGAGTTCGTGGCTAGGCGCCGTGGCTTCGCCGGGATAGAGCCGACAGGTGAAGGCTTCAGCAGCGTCACCACGCAGATCACCGAGCAAGCGATACGGCGGTTCGTCGGCGCCACGCAATTGCTCCGGCCGTCCCAGAAAGCCCTGGATCGCCCGTCCCTGAGGGCCGACATCCAGCACCAGTTCCAAGCCCGCAGCCGGCAATCCGGGCAAGGGATCGACCAGGGATCCCAGCTGCCACAGGCCGCGCAGCCGGTCGCCAAAGCGAGCCAGCGCATTGGGCGCCAGGTCCAGGCTCGCCTCCCCGGGCGTCGGTGGCGGCTCGCCGGGCGCCGTCCAGCGTGCCAGATCGCGCGCTGGCAGGACGGCCGCACTGGTGACGGCCAAGGCGCCCAATAGGTGTCTGCGGGAAACCTTCATCGGCCAGCTACACGTTCCAGGAATGACATGCCGCTAGAACGTAACGCCCTTCGGCAAATTTACCGGCGCAGAGTGGTTCCCGCTAAATTCCAGGCCAGTTGTCTCGTCTCTCCGTGACGACCCGCCGGCCTGCCGGCGGGATTCTTTCGAGCCTAACGAGACGCCCCATGTCCTACCGTGTCAAAGCCCTGCTGGTGGTCCTGCCCCTGCTCGCCTTCCTGATAGTTGCGGCGCTGCTCGGCTGGCAGCGCTGGATGGGGCCGCTGGGCTACTCGCCGCAGGTCCTGACCCATGCCCGGGAGCTGCACGAGCACATCATCGCCTTCGACAGCCGCATCACGGTGCCCCTGGATTTTGGCACCCACGGCCAGGAAGCGGATCGCGACGGGTCGGGCCAATTCGATCTGGTCAAGGCCGCGCGGGGACGCCTTTCGGGAGCGGCCCTGGCGATCTTCGGTTGGCCGGAACTATGGAACGGCCCTAACGCCCCGCACCATCCTACGCCCGGCTTCGTCGCCGAGGCCCAGCAGCAGCAAGAGACGCGCTATCGCATCCTCAGCGGCCTGGCGCGTGACTTCCCCGAGCGTGCGGCCTTTGCTTACAGCCCGGACGACGTCCGGCGGCTGGCCATGGAAGGCAAGTTCGCCATCGTCATGAGCCTACTCAACGCCTATCCGCTGGGTGAGGATCTCGACCGCCTGGATGTCTGGTATGCCCGTGGCATGCGGATGTTCGGCTTCAACTATACCGGCAACAACAGCTGGTCCGACTCCTCCCGCCCACTGCCCTTCTTCAACGACACACCCGACGCCCTGGGAAGCCTCTCGCCGCTGGGCCGCGCCGCTGTGGCCCGGCTCAACGACCTGGGTGTGGTGATCGACGTCTCGCAGATGTCGACCCCGGCGCTGGAACAGGTCGCTCAGCTGTCGCGTTCACCCTTCGTCGCCTCCCATTCGGCGCCCCGGGCGCTGGTCGATATCAAACGCAATCTCTCGGATCGCGAGCTACAACTCATCGCCCGTAGTGGTGGGGTCATCCAGGTGGTGGCCTTCTCCGGCTATCTGCGCCCACCCAGCGCCCGGACAGTGGGCAAGCTGAACGAACTGCGCCAGCGCTTCGACTTGCCGCCGCTGACCGGGCTGGACAATGCCCTGATGCCGGGCGATCCCATCATCGCCATCTGGCCGGAGGCACGTTTCGGCAACTATGCCAGCCAGCTCTATGCCCTGCTCGAAGAAGACCCCAAGGCCACCCTCACCCAGTACGTCGATGCCATCGACTACACGGTGAAGAAGGTCGGCATCGACCATGTCGGCATCAGCTCGGATTTCAATGACGGCGGCGGCCTGGACGGCTGGCAGAACGCCGGCGAGTTGCGCAACGTCACTGCCGAGCTGATCACCCGCGGCTACAGCGACGCTGATATCGCCAAATTGTGGGGTGGCAACTTCCTCAGGGTCTGGGCCGAGGTGCAAGCCAAGGCCAAGGGCCAACCCTCAGCCGTGGAACACGCTGGCCATGAGTGACAGACGCACCTTCCTCAAGCATGGTGGCCTGCTGGCAGCCGGCCTGCCCTTGCTGGCGATGGCTAAACAGGACGCCCTGCCCCATCACGGCAGCGATCCCTGGTCGACGCTGCGAGCGCAATTCGAACTGGATCCGAGCTACCTCCACTTCGCCACCTTCCTGCTCACCTCCCACCCCCGCCCGGTGCAGGACGCCATCGAGGTGCTGAAACGTCGCTTCAACGCCAACCCGGGTGAGGCAGTGGATTGGGATCGCGAGGAAATCTGGGGCTACGAGGATCGTATCCGCGAACGAGCCGGTCAGTACTTCGGCGTGCGCCCGGGCCAGGTGGCCCTCACCGGCAGTACCACCGAAGGTCTCGCGGCCATCTACGGCGGCCTGGTAGTACCGGCGGGCAAGGAGATCCTCACCAGCGTCCACGAGCACTACGCCACCTACACCCGCCTGGAATACCGCGAGCACCTGATGGGCACCCGGGTGCGCAAGATCGAGTTGTTCCGCGACCCGGCCGAGGTCACAGCGGAAGAGATGGTGGCCAACGTCGCCCGCGCCATCCGCCCGGAGACCAGGGTGCTGGGACTGACCTGGGTGCAGTCGGGTAGTGGAGTCAAGCTACCGATCCGCGAGATCGCCCAGGTGGTACGCAACACCAACCAAGGTCGTGCCGAGGAGGATCGCATCCTTTATGTAGTAGACGGCGTCCATGGCTTCGGCGTGGAGGATGCCAATTTCGCCGACTTCGGCTGCGACTATTTCATCGCTGGCACCCACAAGTGGCTGTTCGGCCCTCGCGGCACCGGGGTGATCATCGCCGCCCGCGAAGAGTTGCAACCGCACCTGATCCCGAGCGTACCGACCTTTACCCGCGCCGACAGCTTCGGCACCCTGATGACGCCGGGCGGCTACCACGCCTTCGAACATCGTCTGGCACTGAGCAAGGCCTTCGAGCTGCACCTGCAGTTAGGCAAGGCCCACGTCCAGGAACGCATCCATGCTCTGAACGGCTATCTCAAAACGCGCCTGGCAGAGTACCCCAGGGTGCA
>CAUQPA010000447.1:0-4321 GCA_963519325.1 uncultured Pseudomonas sp.
GGGTGGCGCCGCCGGAAAGCGGGTGAGTTCGAGATAGGGCAGCACCTGGCGGATCGCTGCCGTCGGCAGGGCCGCGGCCTGACCGGCCAGGTGAAAGACCAGGATCTGCATCGTCAACGATTGACCGCGAAGGTAGCGACGCTGCTTTGCAGGTCCTGGGCCGCCTGTTGCAGGTACTGGACCGCCTCGCTGGTGGCCTTCAGCGCCTCGGTGGTCTGCTGGGTACTGTCGTTGAGCTGGGTGATGGTCTCGGCGATCTGGACGGCGCCCACGGCCTGGGATTGCATGCCCTCCAGGACGATGTCGAAACGCGCCGGGAGCTTCTGCACGTCTTCGATCACCCCGGCCAGCTGGTCGCTGACGCTGCCCACCTCCTGCACGCTACGGCGGATCTCCTCGGAGAACTTGTCCATGCCCATCACGCTGGCGGACACCGCGGAGTTCATGTCCTTGAGCATCTGCTCGATGTCGTCGGTGGCGGCGGTGGTCTGGTCGGACAGCCGGCGGATCTCGGTGGCCACCACCGAGAAGCCGCGACCGGCTTCGCCGGCCTTTTCCGCCTCGATGGCGGCATTGAGCGACAGCAGATTGGTCTGGTCCGCCACCTTGGTGATGGTGGTCAGCACCTTGTTGATGTGGCTGGACTTCTCCGACAGGGCGGCAAGCTTGGCGTTGATGGAGTCGGTGGCTGCCACCATGCGCTGCATGGTGCCGTCCATGCTCGCCAGGCTGGTGCGCGCCTGCACCGCGCCGTGGGTAGTCTCGTCCGCCACCTGCACGGCTTCTTCCATGGTCTTGAGCAGGGCATTGGCGTTGGCCGCGATTTCCCGGGTGGTGCTCAGGACCTCGACGCTGGTCTGCGCCTGCTCGATGCTGGTGGCTTCCTGCTGCCGGGAAGAGGCGGCGATTTCCGTGGTGGAGGAGGTGACCTGGATGCCGGCACGCTGGACCTTGGTGATCATGCCGCGCAGGTCCTCGATCATCTTGCTCAGGCCGCGGGCCAGTTGGCCGATGGCGTCGTCGCCGCCGACCGCCGTGCGTCCGGTGAGATCGCCGGCGGCGGCCTTGTTGACCACCCCGAGCAGGTCGTCGACGTCGTCGCGCAGGCGCTGCATCAGCGCCTGTTCGCGGGCGTGGTCGTCCTGGATCTGCTGGGCCATCTGATTGAAGGCCACGCCGACCTGGCCCAGTTCGTCACGGCCGCGCACCTGCACCCGCGCGCCCGCCTCGCCAGCGGAAATCCGCGCGACGGTGTCGGTCAGGCCGTTGATGGAACGCAGCAGGGTACGGGACAGCACCCAGGCGATCAGGGCCGCGAGCAGCACGCAGAGGGTGCCACCGGCCAGCAGTGTCCAGGTCAGCTGGCTGCGGACGACGTCGGTATGTCCGGCCCGTTGTGCGGCCAACTGACGCTCTTCATCGGCAATCGCCTGGATCTGCTGGCGCAGCCCGTCGACCTGGGCGGACATCGTGCTCAGCAGCGGCTCGTTGGCCAACTGCGCCGGGCTCAGCGACGTCGTCTCGCGCAACTTGAGCAGGGGGTCGAAGGCGTTCTGCCGCCATTCCGCCAGGCTCGCCTGCAGGCGGGCGAAACGCTGCTGCTGGACCGCGTTATCGGCGGTCAGCTGCAAGGGCACCCGCAGCGATGCCTCGAGATCAGGCCAGGCCTGATGGACCGCCTGGAGGTTGGCCGGGGTGTTGAAGAGCCAGTAGTTGCGCAGCTTGGCGCGGGTCTCGAGGACGTCGTTGTCCAGTTCGCTCACCGACAGCAGCACCTCGGCGGTGTGCCTGTCCCAGCGATTGGCATCGACCAGGCTCTGCAAGGCGCCGTAGGTCAGCCAGAGCAGCACGACGACCAGGGCGATGATGGCGGCGAAGCCGGCGAAGAGTTTGTTCTGGATGCGGATGTTATCGAGCATGGGCACCGGCGCAGGCGGACGAGGGCGGGGGGAGTGAGCCCCGGGGGCCACTCTGGCTGTCCAATAAAAGTAGCACGGTCATGCATTTGTGTGAGTCACGACTCACTGGGGAGAGCGGAACGGCGCCGAAGGTTGGCTGAGTGGTGCGGCTGGCGAGGGAGGGAGGGGCAGCCTGCCGAGGATCGCTTGGCTCGGAAGGCTGCTTGGAGAGAGCAGTGCGCTTCAGGTCGTCGCAGCGTCGTTCGCCGCTTCGGATCGGCGCGTACCATGACTGTTCTGGCCACCCTTGCGGCCGGCTTCGGAGGCGCGGGTTGGATTATTGGCAAAATTCCCACCGCTGGCGCGGCCGCCCTTGCGTCCCGCTTCTGCCGCCCGCTCGCGGTTGTTGGCGAAGTTGCCGGGATTGCTGCTCTTGTTAGCCATAAGACCTCTCCACTCTCTTCACTAAAGGGTTGAACGCGCTGCGCCCCCTAAAGGCTAAGCCATTCAACAAGTAAGAGTCAGGCTCGATAAAGTCAGTTCTGGGCAGGCGATGGAGGGAAGTTTAATTGGACGAGGTCAAACTTCGATATAACTTCGCGCGGAGGTGAGGCGGGCGCCAGAGCGGTCGGAAGAAAGGTTGTACAGGGTCTGTAAAGGAATTCGAGCAATAAATGTAAGATTGTCTAAGAAACAAAACCGAAAAATCTGAAATCTTTTGAAATATTTTGCCTAACCCGCGCCTGGCGTGGGTTTCTGGGATAAGGATTCAGACGCTAATTGCACCTGGGCGTTCGCCTGAATCTACCAAAATAATCGGTGGTCGGACCCGTGGTTTAACCGGTCGGACAGGAGCGGCCAAGAGAGATAATTATCCATGCATTATTCAGGGTCTTTGCCTGAATATTGCTGCGCAAGATAATAGTCGTTTGCTGGATCAAGGGGGGCTAGGTTAATGGTTGTTTCAATAAGGTTTGTGGTGATAGCCATTAAATATCAGGCGTAATAGTGGAAGACCACGTCCGGCCATCATTCTTTTCGATACCCATGCATCTCTCTTTTCAGAAGCTAGGCCTAGGTTCTTGACGCTGAGTCTATCCAAGGCTTGCTTCGGATTCCCAAATATGGGAGAAAATATCATTTTTGGGAGGCTACCATGCTCGATACCCAGTTGGCCCTCAGGCTCAAGGCGCTACGGCTGGAACAGGCGTGGTCCCTGGAGCAGTTGGCGACGCGCAGCGGCGTCAGTCGCGCCACCCTGTCGCGCCTGGAGAATGCCGAGGTCAGCCCCACCACCGCCGTGCTGGGTCAGCTCTGTTCGGCCTATGGCCTGACCCTCACCCGCTTGCTGTACAGCGTCGAAAGCAGCTTCCCGGCGCAACTGGAGCGCGCGGTGCAGCAGGTCTGGCGTGATCCAGCCCAGGCGTTTTCCCGGCGCTCGGTTTCGCCGCCGTCGCGGGCGCTGGCGGGAGAGGTGATCGAGAGCGAATTGGGCCCAGGCGTCGACCTCCGCTACGAGGCGTCGCCCCGACCTGGCCTCGAGCATCACCTGGTGCTGCTCGAAGGAGCGCTCCAGCTATGGGTCGAGGAACAGGCTTACCAGCTGGTCGCCGGTGATTGCCTGCGCTACCGACTCTGGGGCAGCAGTCGTTTCCTAAGCGGCCCTGCGGGCGCTCGTTATCTCCTGTTCATGATCTGAGGACTGGCCATGGTCTCTACCCCTTGTATCGAACGGCTCGACGCCGCGGGTCTCATCGCGCACCTGGACGATTTCCAGGAGTTGCTCGGCGCCTGCGTGGGCCAGGGAGCCAGCATCGGCTTCATCCTGCCGCTGACCGAAGCGGCCAGTCGCCGCTTCTGGACGGACAGCGTGGCACCGGGCGTGGCCCGGGGTGCGCGGCTACTGTTCGTGGCCAGGGTGGCCGGGCGAGTGGTCGGCAGCGTGCAACTGGTCCTCGACACTCCGGCCAACCAGCCCCATCGAGCGGAAGTGGCCAAGCTGCTGGTGCATCCCGCGCAGCGCCGCCTGGGCCTCGCTCGCGCCCTGATGCAGGCGCTGGAAGACGCCGCGCGAGCCCTTGGGCGAGAACTCCTGACCCTCGACACCCGCAGCGACGACCATGCCGAGCCGCTCTATCTGTCCCTGGGCTACGCGGTGGCAGGGCGGATTCCCGGTTATGCCCTGGATGCCCTGCAGCCCACCCAGCGTGACAGCACCACCCTGATGTACAAGACGTTGCCCGCTGCGCCCGTTAAGCTGCACGACCCTCTCGTTCAGGAAACCCGTTAGCCATGGCCGCTCGCTCCGCACCCGAACTCTGGCAACTCCTGCGCGCCCAGGCCGAAGCCGGGCAGCGGGAGGCACCGGCGCTGGCCGCCGGTCTGGCGCGGGCGCTGCTGCAGCCGGACGACCTGGCCAGCGC
>CAUQPA010000448.1:0-4318 GCA_963519325.1 uncultured Pseudomonas sp.
GCATTCCACCTTGCCGCGCGACAGCCGCCGGCGCAGCGCTTCGCGCACCCCGGACTCGGCGTCACGGCAGGTCTCGGGCAGGCGCAGGTGCGGTTCCAGGTAGCGGTGGTTGACGGAGCGCAGCTCCCAACTCAGGGTGCCCTGGGGCCCCGGTCGCTCGACCCGGGCGAACGCCGTCATGCTGTGCACCATGGCAGGATCCTCGTCTGGCGACGGACGGGAGCCGGAGCGATCCGGCCCCTCCCGCGCGTAAAACGCACGATTCTAGCGCACCTGATCGGGGCGCCCAATGCATCCGTGTGCACGAACCGGGCGCTGCCTATACTATGGGCCCTGATTTCTATGCCTTACAGGAAGCCCCCAATGAAGCGTCCCAGTGGCCGCGCCGCCGATCAGCTGCGCCCCATCCGCATCACCCGTCAGTACACCAAGCACGCCGAGGGTTCGGTTCTGGTGGAGTTCGGCGATACCAAGGTGATCTGCACCGCCAGCGTCGAGGCCGGGGTACCGCGCTTTCTCAAGGGCAAGGGCCAGGGCTGGCTCACCGCCGAATACGGCATGCTGCCGCGCGCGACCGGCGAGCGGAATCAGCGCGAAGCCGCCAAGGGCAAGCAGGGTGGCCGGACGCTGGAGATCCAGCGGCTGATCGGTCGCTCGCTGCGCGCCGCCGTCGACCTGTCCAAGCTGGGCGAGAACACCATCTATATCGACTGCGACGTGATCCAGGCCGATGGCGGTACCCGCACCGCCTCGGTGACCGGTGCCTGCGTCGCCCTGGTCGACGCCCTGGGCGCGCTCAAGCGCCGGGGCAACCTCAAGGGCAATCCGCTCAAGCAGATGGTGGCCGCCATTTCCGTGGGCATCTACCAGGGCACTCCGGTGCTGGACCTGGACTACCTGGAAGACTCCGCCGCCGAGACCGATCTCAATGTGATCATGACCGACGCCGGCGGCTTCATCGAAGTCCAGGGTACCGCCGAGGGCGCCCCCTTCCAGCCGGCCGAGCTCAACGCCATGCTCGAACTGGCCCAGGGTGGCCTGCGCGACCTGTTCGAGATCCAGCAAGCCGCCCTGCGCGGCGAGTAACGGAAGCCCAGATCATGCATGACCTCGTCCCCGCCCCCAGCGCCGATGCCCGGCGCTGGGCCATGCTCTGCCACTACGCCGCCTTCTTCGGCTTCGTGGTGCCCTTCATCGGCAACGTCATAGGGCCGCTGGTGGTCTGGCAGTTCAAGCGCGAGGACGATCCCTTCATCGACCGCCAGGGCAAGGAGGCGCTGAACTTCCAGCTCACCGTCACCCTGGTGCACATGATCTGCTGGCTGCTGGTATGGGTACTGATCGGCTTTCCGCTGATGCTGCTGGTGGCCTGCGTGGCCTTCGTGCTGACGGTGATCGCCGGCATCAAGGCCAACCAGGGCCGCGACTACCGCTATCCCCTGACCTGGCGGATGGTCAAGTAAGGCCTTATTTGTGGCCTGCTTCCGATTCCCGCGTTGAGGATTTCCGCTAGGCCCGGCGCCGTTTGACAGGCGCCTCAAGGCCTCCGCTATCATCCCTTCGGCTTACTTCTCGCGTTTCCGCTCGTGCCCGTCGTCGACGGTCGCGGGCGGTAGCGTGCCCGCCTTCTACGCTTTCGCCTCAGCAGTCCGTCGGTAACGCCAAGGTGGCGTGTCCTGGCGGTCCTCGCTGCTCACGTCAGGACTGGTGGCCCACCCCGCCATCGGCAGCACAACAGGGATGATCATCATGACGGTTGCCACCGCCTCCCCCTCCGCCTTCCAGCGCGTGCTCGAATGGCGCTATTCCACCCTCATGGTGTGGACGGCCATCGGCCTGCTGTTCGTCGAGACCTTCTCCGGCTTTCTGCGCTATGCCCTGGACATGGTCGGTGCCTCGGCGCTGGTCTACCTGCCCAAGATCGCCTGCCTGGCGCTGTTCGCCTTGCAGCTGGCCACCGTCAAGATCCCCCGGGTGATCTGGGTCGGGCTGCTCGCCGGCCTCGCCTACGCCGCCCTCGCCCTGCTGCATGGCGGCACCTTCAACAACGTGCTGTTCTCGCTGTTCGTCTACAGTCCGCTGCTGTTCGGCCTGCTCTGCGGCCGCGAGCTGCTCAAGCAGCGCCGGCTGCTGGCGCGGGCCATGTTCCTGCTGCTGATCGCCTGCCTGATCGGCATCGCCCTGGACAAGTTCACCGCGGTGCCCTGGAAGGGCTACAGCTACAACCTGGGCGGCAACGACATCGCCGGCAATACCCAGTGGGTCGCCGGTGAAGAGGACCGCATCGCCGGCTTCGCCCGGGTGTCCAACGTGCTGGCGGCGCTGATCGCCGTCTACTGCCTGTTCCTGGCGCAATTCGCCCGCTCCAAGACGCTCTGGCTGGTGGTCGCCCTGATCGGCTTCTTCGGCATCCTGCTCACCACCAGCAAGGCGCCCGCCGCCGCCTTCGCCTTCACCCTGGTGCTGATGGTCACCCGCCGCTTCCAGTGGCCGACCTACGCCCTGATCCTGCTGGCCGTGGTGGGTGGCATGCTGCTGCCGGTGCTCGGCCTGATCCGCGACTTCGACCCCCTGGTGGTGATGAGCGACAGCGGCCTGGCCTCCTTCTACGACCGCTTGGTCAACACCTGGCCCAATGTCGTCGCGGAGATGAGCCGCCACGGCTGGACGGTGGAAGGCGCCGGCTTCGGCCTGTTTGGCAGCTCCATGGCCGCCTTCCCCGTCCCGGGAATCGATCTCTTCGTCACCAGCGACAGCAGCGTCGTCTATCTCTGGTGCGTGTTCGGGGTCGTCGGCATCCTCGGCTATGCCCTGCAGCTGCCGGTGTTCATCCGCCTGCACACCGCGCCCGATCGCCTCAGCCACACCCTGCTGGCCATCGCCTTTTGCCTCTGCCTGATCGGCTGGACCACCGACCTCTTCGATATCGGCGTCGGCAACCTCTTCGTCGGCATCATCCTCGGCTACGTGCTGATGCGCGATCCGGAAGACGACAGCCAGCAGCGCCTGCGGCCGGTCAGCGGTAGCGCCCTGGCCGACTGAGCGCGCCACGCCGCGACAGCCTGACATCGCCACATAAAAAAGGGCCGATCCCCATGGGATCGGCCCTTTTTCGTTGCCGCCGGGATCAGGTCACCGGTGCCGGATTGAACAGCGCCAGGTCGTTGTGCAGGCGATGGCGCTCGGCCCAGGTCTGGCGCCGGCCGCTGGCCACGTCCAAATAGCACTGGAAGATCTCCCAGCCCATCTCCTCCAGCGACAGCCGCCCGCTCACCACCCGGCCGGCATCGATGTCGATCAGGTCGGGCCAGCGCTCGGCCAGCTGGGTACGCGTCGAGACCTTGATCACCGGCACCATGGACAGGCCATAAGGCGTGCCGCGGCCGGTGGTGAAGATGTGCAGGTTCATGCCCGCCGCCAGTTGCAGGGTGCCGCAGATGAAATCGCTGGCCGGGGTGGCGGCGAAGTACAGGCCCTTGCCGCGGATCTTCTCGCCGGGTGCTATGACCCCGGCGATGGGGCTGGTACCCGACTTGGCGATCGACCCCATGGCCTTTTCGACGATGTTATTCAGCCCGCCCTTCTTGTTACCAGGGGTGGTATTAGCACTGCGATCGGCCATGCCCCGCTCCAGGTAGCGGTCGTACCAGTCCATCTCGCGAATCAGGGCGTCGGCCACCTCGGGAGTGGCGGCGCGCGGGGTCAGCAGGTGGATGCCGTCGCGCACCTCGGTGTTCTCGGAGAACATCACCGTAGCGCCAGCCCGCACCAGCAGGTCGGCGGCCACGCCCAGGGCCGGGTTGGCGGTGATGCCGGAGAAGGCATCGCTGCCGCCGCACTGCATGCCCACCACCAGCTCGGATGCCGGCACCGTCTCGCGGCGGCGCTGGTCGAGCAGCTCCAGGCGGGCCTCGATCAGCCCCATGATCTGCTCGACCATGCCGGCGAAGCCGTTGGCCGAATCCTGCAGGCGGAACAGCCAGGCCTCTTCGTCCTGCCCGGCGGTGAGCTCGTCGCCCGGCATCAGCTGGCTGGCCTGCAGCTTCTCGCAGCCCAGGCCGATGACCAGCGCCTGGCCGCCGAAGTTGGGATTGCGGCTGATGTTGTGCAGGGTACGGATCGGAATCACCGCGTCGGGTGCATTGATGGCCACGCCGCAGCCGTAGCTGTGGGACAGCGGTACCACGTCGTCGACGTTGGGATAGCGCGGCAGGATCTCCTTGCGCACCCGCTCCACGCAGTGGTCCAGCACCCCCACCACGCACTGCACGGTGGTGGTCACCGCCAGGATGTTGCGGGTGCCGACGCTGCCGTCCGG
>CAUQPA010000449.1:0-4316 GCA_963519325.1 uncultured Pseudomonas sp.
GTCGGCGCCGGCTCCTCGGGGGTGCAGATCGCCGAGGAACTACTCCGCGCCGGCTAGCGCGTCTATCTGTCGGTAGGCCCGCACGACCGGCCGCCGCGGGCCTATCGCGGACGCGACTTCTGCTGGTGGCTGGGCGTGCTCGGCCTGTGGGACACTGAGACCATGCAGCCGGGGCGCGAGCACGTGACCATCGCCGTCAGCGGCGCCCGCGGCGGTCACACCGTGGACTTCCGCCGCCTGGCCCAGGCCGGCATGACCCTGGTGGGCCTCACCGATACCTTCGTCGACGGCACCGTACGCTTCCGCGCGGACCTCAAGCAGAACCTCGATGCCGGTGATGCCAACTACCTGGCCCTGCTCGACGCCGCCGATGCCTATGCCGAACGCCACGGCCTGGACCTGCCCGAAGAACCCGCAGCCCGCGAGCGGGTGGCCGATGCCGCCTGCATCAGGGAACCCCTGCCGGAGCTGGACCTGCAGGCCGCCGGCGTGACCTCGGTGATCTGGGCGACCGGCTACGCCACCGACTTCAGCTGGCTGCAGGTGGATACCTTCGGCGACAACGGCAAGCCCAAGCACCAGCGCGGTGTCGGCGCCGAGCCGGGCATCTATTTCGTCGGCCTGCCCTGGCTCAGTCGCCGCGGCTCGGCCTTCATCTGGGGCTGCTGGCACGACGCGCGTCATGTGGCCGACCAGATTGCCATCCAGCGGCGTTACCAGGACTACCGACCCAGTGGCGAGACGACCGCCCAACCCCTGCAATCGCGCAGCGCCTGACACCCAACCCTACAGGGCGCGTAGGTTGGGTTGAGCGCCAGCGAAGCCCAACGTCGATCCGAAGGCCGGCAATGTTGGGCGTCGACGACAAAGCCGTCTCAACCCAACCTACTTCAAAAAAAGGAGAATCCCCATGGCCACCCCGACCCATACCCGAATCCGCATGTTCAACACCAAGGACACCTACCCCAACCAGACCCTGGACAACGACCTGTGCCAGGCCGTGCGCGCCGGCAACACCGTCTATGTGCGCGGCCAGGTGGGTACCGACTTCGAAGGCAACCTGGTCGGGCTGGGCGATCCCCGGGCCCAGGCCGAGCAGGCGATGAAGAACGTCAAGCAGCTGCTGGAAGAAGCCGGCAGCGACCTCAGCCACATCGTCAAGACCACCACCTACCTGATCGACCCGCGCTACCGCGAGCCGGTGTACCAGGAGGTCGGCAAGTGGCTCAAGGGCGTCTTCCCCATCTCCACCGGGCTGGTGGTCTCGGCCCTGGGCCAGCCCCAGTGGCTGATGGAGATCGACGTCATCGCCGTGATTCCCGACTGAGGCCCGCCCATGACCTTTTCCATCACCGCCCGCTGCGCCGAGACCGGCCAGTTCGGCATCGCCATCAGTTCCTCCAGCATTGCCGTGGGTGCCCGTTGCCCCTGGCTGCGACCGGGGGTCGGCGCCGTCAGCTCGCAGAACATCACCCTGCCCGCCCTGGGGCCGCTCACCCTGGACGGATTGGCCCTGGGCCTGGCGCCCAGCGAGGCCCTGACCCAGAGCCTGGCCAGCGATGCCTACGCCGACTATCGCCAGGTGACGGTGATCGACGGCCAGGGGCGCAGTGACCACCACAGCGGCGCCCAGACCCTGGGCGTGCATCACGCCCGCAGCGGGCAGGACTGCGTGGCCGCTGGCAACATGCTGGCGAGCCCGTCGGTGGTGGATGCCCTGATGGCAAGCTTCGAAGGTACCCGGGGCGTCCTCGCCGAGCGGCTGGTGCAGGCCATGCAGGCGGCGCTGGCCGCCGGTGGCGAAGCCGGTCCCGTGCATTCGGCGGCACTGCTGGTGGTAGGCGACCAGAGTTGGCCCATCGTCAATCTGCGCGTCGACTGGGCCGAAACGGATCCCATCGGCCGGTTGGCCGACCTCTGGCGCGCCTACCAGCCGCAGCTGCAGGACTATCTCGACCGCGCGGTCCGCCCGGATCTCGCCCCGGGCTATGGCGTGCCGGGTGACGACCGATGAGCGCCAGCCGTGACCTCCTGGCCAAGCTGGTGGCCTTCGACACCACCAGCCGCGAATCGAACCTGGCCCTGATCGACTTCGTCGCCCGCTACCTGGATGGCTTCGGCGTGCCCTACGAGCTGATCCACAATGCCGCAGGCACCAAGGCCAATCTGTTCGCCACCCTGGGGCCAGCCGACGTGCCGGGCATCGTGCTCTCCGGGCATACCGACGTGGTCCCGGTGGACGGCCAGGCCTGGACCCGACCCGCCTTCGAACTCAGCGAAGAAGAGGGCAAGCTCTATGGCCGCGGCACCGCCGACATGAAGGGCTACCTGGCCTGCCTGCTGGCCCTGGTCCCCGAAGCCGTCCGCGCGCCGCTGCGCCGCCCGCTGCACCTGGCGCTGTCCTACGACGAGGAAGTGGGTTGCCTGGGGGTGCGCAGCCTGCTCGACCAGTTGGCGCAGCGCCCGATCAAGCCACTGCTGTGCATCATCGGCGAACCCACCGAACTCAAGCCCGTGCTCGGCCACAAGGGCAAGGTAGCCATGCGCTGCCAGGTGCACGGCGCCGCCTGTCATTCGGCCTATGCGCCCCAGGGCGTCAACGCCATCGAATACGCCGCGCGCCTGGTCGTCGAACTCGGCCGCCTGGGCGAGGCGCTCAAGGCACCCGAACGGCAAGACGCCCGCTTCGACCCGCCCTTCTCCACGGTGCAGACCGGATTGATCGGCGGCGGCCAGGCACTGAACATCGTGCCGCAGGACTGCGCCTTCGATTTCGAGATCCGCGCCCTGCCCGCCGAGGATCCCTATCAGCTGATCCGCCAGGTGCAGGCCTACGCTGAGAACAGGCTGCTGCCGGCCATGAGGGCCATCAGCGCGGAGAGCTCCGTGAGTTTCGCCGAGCTCTCCAGCTACCCCGGCCTGGATACCGCTGCCGAAAGCGCGGCGGCCGAGTGGATCGCACTCTTCTGCGGCTCGCGGGACTTCGGTACCGTGGCCTTCGGCACCGAGGGCGGCCTCTTCGCCGCCGCGGGTATCCCCACGGTGGTGTGCGGGCCGGGCAGCATGGCCCAGGGGCACAAGCCGGACGAGTTCATCACCCAGGCGCAACTGGATGGCTGCGACGCGATGCTGGGGCAGGTATTGGCCTTCGCCCGCGGCTAGGCCGATCATTCCGCTGCGCGGAATAATGAACTGACCAGAACACCCATTCCCTCCGAATCCATTCACTCCCAAGCTGGTAGCACGAATCGGGACCACCCTCGGCCCGATGCCAGTCAGGAGTTGGATCATGAAGCTCTATCACCTTCCGTTGTCCGGTCATGCCCACCGCGCCGTGCTGTTCACCTCCCTGCTGGGCCTGGCGCCGGAACTCATCGAGGTCGACCTCGCGGCCGGCGAGCATCGCACTCCGGAATTCCTCGCCCTCAACCCCTTCGGGCAGGTGCCGGTGCTGGAGGACGACGGTGTGGTCGTCGCCGATTCCAACGCCATCCTCGTCTACCTGGCGAAGAAACTGGGCCGCACCGACTGGCTGCCAGAGGATCCGGCCGGTGCCGCCGCGGTGCAGCGCTGGCTGTCGGTGGCGGCCGGTGAACTGGCCTACGGCCCGGCGGCGGCGCGGCTGATCACGGTATTCGGTGCCCGCCTCGATGCCGAGGAAGTCATCGCCCGCGCCCATGTCCTGTTGCAGCGCCTGGAGGCCCACCTGGCCACGCGGGACTGGCTGGCCGCCGGGCATCCCACCCTCGCCGACGTCGCCCTCTACAGTTACCTCGCCGGCGCCCCGGAAGGCAATGTGGACCTGGCGCCCTACACCGCCGTGCGCGCCTTCCTGCGCCGGGTGGAAGCCTTGCCGGGCTTCGTTGCCTTCCCGCAAACCGCCGCCGGCCTCAGGGCCTGAGCGCACACGTCCCGATTGGAGGTCATGGTCATGCACGAGCCCCTGCCCACCTGGCACGCCGGCGAAACCCTCATCCAGGAACGGCTGGGCGTCCGCGAACGCATGGCGGCCCTGGGCCCGCGCGTGATCCGGCCCTTCATGCCCGACCAGCACCGGGACTTCTTCCGGCAACTGCCCTTCCTGGTGCTGGGCAGTGTCGACGCCGAGGGCGAGGTCTGGGCGACCCTCCTGGAAGGCCGTCCGGGCTTTCTCAGCTCCCCCACCCCCACTCTCCTGGACATCGCCGCCCAGCCGGCCACGGAGGATCCGGCGGCTGCCGGGCTCGCCGAAGGGGCGGCGGTCGGCCTGCTCGGTATCGAACTGCACACGCGCCGGCGCAACCGGTTGAACGGCACCCTCAGCCACACGCCCCAGG
>CAUQPA010000450.1:0-4315 GCA_963519325.1 uncultured Pseudomonas sp.
CCGGAGGCCGGCGCGGACACCACGGCCGACGCGGCTGCCGCCGGCTGCGCACCGGTCGCCGCCGCGGCTGGCTCGACCGTCTCGGTCATGGGCACGATCTCGACCAAGGCTCCGGCCTGGGCCAGGGTGGCGCGGTAGCGCTCGGCCGTGGCGGCATCCAGGCGATTCTTGATGATCATGCGCCGACCGGAGAAGAGCACCGCGATGCGCTGTTCATCCGCCTGAAACAGTCGCATCAGATTCTGTCGGGTCTGTTGCGCCTCGGCGCCAGCGACCAGCTCGCCCTGGAAGGCGATTTCATAGAGCACGGCGGACATGACGACCTCCTCGGTCACGGCAAGGGATGCAGGATGCAACGTCGCGCCGGGACGGTCCAGCCCGCACGGTCGCCTGGAGCCGACGTTTTTTTGTTAGCCTGTGCCGAAGCGGCCCCGACTTGTGCAGCAATCGGTGCTTGTTAAACTGCGCAGAAAACGGGAGTGCCGCATGCTTCGCCAGGCCTTGTTCATCACCCTGCTCGGCGTCCTGCTGAGCAGCCTCGGTGGTTGTACCTACATCGGGCGCAACTACGACGAGCCCCAGGTGGAGCTGACGGGCGTGGAGCTGATCCGCGCGCGGCTGTGGAGCCAGGACTTCGTGCTGCACTTCCGGGTCCAGAATCCCAACGACAGCACCCTGCCCGTCCGCAGCCTGGCCTATACGGTCTACCTGAACGATCTGTTGCTGTCCCAGGGCGTCGCCAACCTGCATTCGTCGGTGCCGGCCAATGGTCAGCGCAGCTTTTCCGTACCGGTGCAGACCAACCTGTGGCGCTACGTGAAGGACGTGGGCCGCATGCTGGAGGACCCCGACCAGCCGATCAACTACCGCCTGCGCGGCCGGGTGAAGACCGGCTGGCTGTTCGGTCGCAATGTACATTTTTCTCGCCAGGGGCAGTTCGTGCCTGGCGCCTACATCCCGGAGTTATGAGATGAACCAACACGTCCACGGACCCGACTGCAACCACGACCATGATCACGACCATGGTCATGCGCATCACGTCCACGGTCCGCACTGCAACCACGGCCATGCCCAGGAGCCGGTGCGCAATCCGCTGAAGGAAGTCGGCCGCAACGATCCCTGCCCCTGCGGCAGCGAGAAGAAATTCAAGAAGTGCCACGGCGCCTGAGGGTAGCTGGGTAGGTTGGGGCGAGCGAAAGCGGAGCCTGACGTTGCCAAGATCGAGCGCCTGATGTTGGGCTTCGACGATAGAGCCGTCTCAACCCAACCTACGCTAAGGGCTGGCGCCCATAGGTTGGGCAACGCGCAGCGAAGCCCAACGGTGCCGAGGTGTAGCGCCTCCTGTTGGGCTTCGACGGTGGAGCCGTCTCAACCCAACCTACGCCAAGGGCTGGCACCCGTAGGTTGGGCTGAGCGCAGCGAAGCCCAACGGTGCCGAGGTGTAACGCCTCGTGTTGGGCTTTGGCGGTGGAGCTGTCTCAGCCCAACCTACGCCAGGGGCTGGCACCCGTAGGTTGGGCTGAGCGCAGCGAAGCCCAACGGTACGAAGCTGAGCCCTCATGTTGGGCTTCGACGATAGAGCTGTCTCAGCCCAACCCACGCTCCGTGGCCCTGGCGCCTTACCAGGGCTGGCCGCCGCGCTGCGACTCCAGGCGCCGGATGAACTCCTCCAGTACCAGGGCGTAGAGATCGTCCTTTAGCACCACGTCTTCCACGCCGCAGTCGATGTTGGGGTTGTCGTTCACCTCGATCACCGCCAACTTGTCCCCCGCCTGCTTCAGATCCACCCCATAGAGGCCGTCGCCGATCAAATTTGCGGTGCGGACCGCCAGCTCCACCACGGCGTGGGGGGCGTCCTGGACCGCCAGGGTACGGAAATCGCCGCTGACCTCGGTGGCGCTGGCGCTGTGGTCATAGATCTGCCAGTGGCCCTTGGACATGAAGTACTGGCAGGCGAAGATCGGCTCCTGGTTGAGCACGCCGATGCGCCAGTCGTATTCGGTGTAGAAGAATTCCTGGGCCAGCAGCAGCACCGACCGCTCGAACAACTCGGCGCTGGCCTTGCGCAGCTGATCCTGGTCTTCGACCTTGATCACGCCGCGGGAAAAGGAGCCATCGGGGATCTTCAGCACCAGCGGAAAACCCAGGCGCTCGCCGATCCCCTCGAGCTGGGCGGGGTTGTCCTTGTAGAGGATCTCGGTGGCCGGCATGTCCAGCTTGTGGGCGCGCAGCAGGTCGGCCAGGTAGACCTTGTTGGTGCACCTGAGGATGGAGCGCGGATCGTCCATCACCACCAGGCCTTCGCTTTCGGCCTTCTTGGCGAAGCGATAGGTGTGGTGGTCGATGGCGGTGGTCTCGCGGATGAACAGGGCGTCGAATTCACCCAACCGCGCATAGTCCTTCTTCTCGATCAGCTCGACGTCGAGCCCCAGGTGCTTGCCGACCCGTACGAAGTTCTTCAGCGCCTTGGCATCGGAAGGCGGAAAGGCTTCCTTGGGATCGTGCAGGATGGCCAGGTCGAAGCGGTACTTCTCGCGCCGCCCGGGCTTGAGCCAGACGCGCCGGCTGAAGCCGTCCAAGGCGTTGGCGAAAAGGTCTTCCTGCTGTTCGTGCAGCTTGTGGATGCTGCCCAGCTTGAGCCCGCCGATGTGCCAGCCGGCGCGATCGCGGCGGAATTCCACCAGCAGCAGCGGACAGGGGAAGGCCTCGAACACCTGGCGCGCCAGATCCTGGAGCGGCTCGATGTCGGTGTTGCCGAAGTACAGCGTGAGGGTGAAGCCGTCGGCGCTGCCGTAGGGATGGCCGGCCAGTGCCTTGGTCAGCAGCTTGTCGAGATCTTCCAGCGCCAGGCCGTAGAGGGACTTGCGCGCCAGTTCGCTGATGGTGCGGACCGACGGGATGACCTTGTGCCCGCGGGCCTCGGCGAGCAGCGAGCAGTAATAGCCGTGGCCGAGGTACTTCTGGCTGCGGCAGAGGTTGATGACCTGGACCCGCTTGCCGTTGTCCTGCTCATTGGATTGCTCCAGGTATTCCTGGGCGGTGATGACGTCTTCGCTGGGATAGTAGGACGACCAGTCTTCCTTGCGTTCCACGACGATATACAGCTTGCTCACTGGACCTCCTCGGTGCGGGGCGCGGTCCCGACGGAAACCTGAATGCCGCCGGACCACTCCAAATGTTGTACCGCGGGCGCTATTAACCGTTGCTTAACCATGGCAGGCTGCCCGCCCCGCTCCAGGAGAATCCTTCGCGATGAGTTTCATGCTCAGGCCCGCCGGGCTGGACGATCTGGCGGCACTGGTCGATCTGGAAGCCCGCTGCTTCAGCTATGACCGCCTTTCACGGCGCAATTTCCACTGGATGCTCACCCGGGCGAAGGCGGTGCTGATCCTCGCCGAAAACGGTACCCAGGTGGCCGGCTATGCCCTGGTGCTGTTCCACCAGAACACCTCCCTCGCCCGCCTCTACTCCATCGCCGTCGACCCCGCCGCCCGCGGCCATCGCCTGGGCCAGCGCCTGCTGGACGCCGCCGAAGCCGAGGCGGTAGAGCGCGACTGCGCCTACCTGCGCCTGGAGGTACGGCCGGACAACGCGGCGGCCATTGCCCTCTACGAGCGCAACGGCTATCTGCCCTTCGCCACGGTGGAGGACTACTACGAGGACCATAGCCAGGCGTTGCGCTTCGAGAAACGCATTCGCCAGCCGCGCGAGGGCCAGGCGCGTCCGGTGCCCTTCTATCGCCAGACCACCGACTTCACCTGCGGCCCGGCCTCCCTGCTGATGGCCATGGGCGCGCTGCAGCCCGGACGCGCCCTGGAGCGGCGCGAGGAATTGCGCCTGTGGCGGGAGGCCACCACCATTTACATGACCGCCGGGCACGGCGGCTGCGGGCCCCACGGTCTGGCCCTGGCCGCCCAGCGGCGGGGCTTCCAGGTGACGCTGCAGGTGAATACCCGCGGCCCGCTGTTCCTCGATGGGGTGCGCAGCGAGGAGAAGAAGGAGGTCATGCGCCTGGTGCACGAGGATTTCAGCGCCGAGATCAAGCAACTGCCGATCGAGCGCCTCTACCGCACCCGGCTGGACGTGGCGGCCTGGGTCGCCGAAGGAGCCTTTCCGCTGGTGCTGATCAGCTCCTTCCGCCTGACCAAGGCCAAGGGTCCGCACTGGGTGCTGGTCACCGACTGCGATGAGGATTTCGTCTACCTGCACGACCCCGACGTGGACCACAGCCAGCATCGCCGGGAACTGGACTGCCAGCACATCCCGGTGTCCCATGCCGAATTCGACAAGATGAGCCGTTTCGGCCGCGGCAAGC
>CAUQPA010000451.1:0-4315 GCA_963519325.1 uncultured Pseudomonas sp.
CCCCATCCTGACAGGAGTGCCGCCCATGAACGCCCATACCCAGCCGCCCAAGGCCCTCGCGACCTTCCGCCCGCAAACCCGCCTGCACCGCCTTGCCCGGCAAGTGCTGCGCAACGGCCTGCCGCCGCTGGTGGTGGGCACCCTGCTGCTGCTCGTCTGGCAGCTGCTGTGCAGTCGCCCCGGCGCGGCACTGCCGCCGCCGAGCCAGGTGGTCAACGACACCTGGGAATTGATCACCCAGCCCTTCTACGACAACGGCGGCAACGACGTGGGCCTCGCCTGGCAACTGCTGGCCAGCCTCGAGCGGGTCGCCTATGGCTACCTGATGGCCGCCGTGGTGGGCATCGCCCTGGGGGTGCTGGTGGGCCAGTCGGCCTGGGCCATGCGCGGTCTCGATCCGCTGTTCCAGATCCTGCGCACCGTGCCGCCGCTGGCCTGGCTGCCGCTGTCCCTGGCCGGCTTCAAGGACAGCCATCCCTCGGCGCTGTTCGTCATCTTCATCACCGCCATCTGGCCGATCATCATCAATACCTCGGTGGGCATCCGCAACATCCCCGAGGACTACCGCAACGTGGCGCGGGTGCTGCGTCTGAAAGGCTGGGAATACTTCCAGAAGATCATGCTGCCGGCGGCGGCGCCCTACATCTTCTCCGGCCTGCGCATCGGCGTCGGCCTGTCCTGGCTGGCCATCATCGCCGCCGAGATGCTGATCGGTGGCGTCGGCATCGGCTTCTTCATCTGGGATGCCTGGAACGCCTCGCGCATCAGCGACATCATCCTGGCGCTGGTCTACGTCGGCGTCATCGGCTTCCTGCTCGACCGGCTGGTGGCCCTCATCGGCCGGCTGGTCACCCGCGGCACCGCGAACTAGAGGCTTACCCCATGGCCAAGCCCTACCTGAGCATCGAGCACGTCGACAAGAGCTTCACCCGCAACGGCCTCACCTCCACGGTGCTGCGCGACGTCAACCTCAAGATCGAGCGCGGCGAATACCTCTCCATCATCGGCCACTCCGGCTGCGGCAAGTCGACGGTGCTCAATATCGTCGCCGGCCTGATCGAGCCCACCTCCGGCTCGATCCTGCTGGAGAACCGCGAGGTCCGCGGTCCCGGACCGGAACGCAGCCTGGTGTTCCAGAACCACTCGCTGCTGCCGTGGCTGACCGTCTACGAGAACGTCGCCCTGGCGGTGGACAAGGTGTTCAAGCACACCAAGAACAAAGCCGAGCGCCACGCCTGGACGCTGCACAACCTGAACATGGTCAACATGAGCCATGCCCTGCACAAAAGGCCCAGCGAGATCTCCGGCGGCATGAAGCAGCGCGTCGGCATCGCCCGCGCCCTGGCCATGGAGCCCAAGGTGCTGCTCCTCGACGAGCCCTTCGGCGCCCTGGACGCCCTCACCCGGGCGCACCTGCAGGACGAGGTGATGCGTATCCAGAGCGAATTGCGCAATACGGTGCTGATGATCACCCACGACGTGGACGAGGCGGTGCTGCTATCGGATCGGATCGTCATGATGACCAACGGCCCGGCCGCCACCATCGGCGAAATCCTCACCATCGACCTGCCGCGCCCGCGCGATCGCATCACCCTGGTGGACGACCCCCGCTACAACGGCTATCGCCATGCGGTGCTGAGCTTCCTCTACGAAAAGCACGGCCATCCCGGCGCCGTGGCCTGAAGGGCCGCCCTGTTTTGAGGCATCTCGCCTTGAAAGAGGGCAACATTTCACCGCGATTGGCCAGGAAGCCCCAGCAAATCGGGGTTCCGACACCTGGCATGAAGACTGCAAATCCCTCGGCAACATAGGTCTTTCTTCAACGGCGAGGAAAGACCCTCCAGGACAAAGGCGTCCCAGCTGCATGCAGCGGGACGCCTTTTTTTTTGCGTTATGGTTTGCTTGAAGACGAGAGGTAGTTTGGATGAGCGGAAAAGTCTGGTTGATCGGTGCCGGCCCTGGCGATCCCGAGCTGCTCACCCTCAAGGCGGTACGCGCCCTGGGCGAGGCCGAGGTGGTGATGATCGATGACCTGGTCAATCCGGCGGTGCTCGAACACTGCCCGGGCGCCCGGGTGATCCGCGTCGGCAAGCGAGGCGGCTGCCGCTCCACGCCCCAGGCCTTCATCCATCGGCTGATGCTGCGCTACGCCCGGCAGGGCCGCTGCGTGGCGCGGCTCAAGGGCGGCGATCCCTGCATCTTCGGGCGGGCCGGCGAAGAAGCCGAGTGGCTGGCCGCCCGTGGCGTGCACAGCGAGATCGTCAACGGCATCACCGCCGGCCTGGCCGGGGCGACCGCCTGTGGTATCTCCCTCACCCTAAGAGGCGTGGCGCGCGGCGTGACCCTGGTCACCGCCCACACCCAGGACGACAGCGCGCCCAACTGGTCTGCCCTGGCGGCCACCGGCACCACCCTGGTGATCTACATGGGCGTGGCCCGCCTGGTGGAAATCCAGCAGGGCCTGCTGGACGGCGGCCTGCCGCTGACGACCCCCGTGGCCATGATCGAGAACGCCTCCCTGGCCAGCCAGCGCGAATGCCGCTCGACGCTGCAGGACCTGCCAGTGGACGCCGCCTTCTTCCAGCTCAAGAGTCCGGCGATTCTGGTGATCGGCGAGGTTGTGGGCCAGGCGGCCCTGCAGCAGGCCTTGAGTTTCGCCGCCCAGGCCTGATCGGCGAACTCCGATGCCCGGCTGCCGTTCCTATGGGTAATCCCCCAGCAGAGCGGCGCCCATGGACCTCGTCATCGCCCGCCCGGACGGTCTCTATTGCCCGCCCGGCGATTTCTACATCGATCCCTGGCACCCGGTGGAACGCTCGGTCATCACCCATGGCCATGGCGATCATGCCCGGGTGGGCAACGGTCACTACCTGGCGACCGCGGGCAGCGCCGGTATCCTGCGCACCCGACTCGGCACCGACATCAACCTGCAGACGCTGGAATACGGCGAGGTCATCGACCATCACGGGGTGAAGCTGAGCTTCCATCCGGCCGGCCATGTGCTGGGCTCGGCCCAGGTGCGCCTGGAATACCGCGGCGAAGTCTGGGTGGCCTCGGGTGACTACAAGGTTGAGCCCGATGGCACCTGCACCCCCTTCGAGCCGGTGCGCTGCCATACCTTCATCACCGAATCCACCTTCGGCCTGCCGATCTATCGCTGGCGGCCGCAAGGCGAGATCTTCGCCGAGGTCAATGCCTGGTGGCGGGCGAACCAGGCCCAGGGCCTGGCCAGCGTGCTCTACAGCTACGCCTTCGGCAAGGCGCAGCGCCTGCTGCACGGCCTCGATCCGGACATCGGTCCGATCCTCGCCCACGGCGCGGTGGAGCCGCTCAACCGGGTCTATCGCGACGCCGGTATCCGCATACCCGAGACCCACTACGCCGGCGACTTCAAGAAAAGCGATCCGCTGCTGCGCCAGGCGCTGATCATCGCCCCGCCCTCGGCCGGCGGCAGCACCTGGATCCGTCGCTTCGGCGACCATAGCGATGCCTTCGCCAGCGGCTGGATGATGTTGCGCGGGACCCGCCGCCGGCGCGGCGTGGATCGCGGCTTCGTGCTGTCCGACCACGCCGACTGGCCGGGCCTGCTGTGGGCCATCGAGCAGACCGGCGCCGAACGGGTGATGGTCACCCACGGCTCGGTCGCCACCCTGGTGCGCTATCTGCGCGACCAGGGCCTGGATGCCCAGGGCTTCACCACCGAATACGGTGAGGAAGACGACACCCCCGTCGCCGCGGAGGCCCAGGCATGAAGGCCTTCGCCGAACTCTATGGCCGGCTCGACGCCACCACCTCCAGCAATGCCAAGCTGGCCGCGCTGGTGGACTACTTCGGCAGCGCACCCGCGGCGGACGCCGCCTGGGCGGTGTACTTCCTCGCCGGCGGCCGGCCGCGGCGGCTGGTGCCGACCCGCCAGCTGCGCGAGTTGACCATGGCCCTTTCCGGGCTGCCCGAATGGCTGTTCGAGGAGAGCTACCAGGCGGTAGGCGACCTGGCCGAGACCATGGCGCTGCTGATACCCACCGCCGATACCGCCAATGCCGAAGGGCTGGCGTTCTGGCTGGAGGAATACCTGCTGCCGCTGCGGGGCCTGCCGCCGGAAGAACTGGCCGAGCGCCTGCCGCCGCTGTGGGGCCAGTTGGATCGCCAGAGCCTGATGGTCTGCATCAAGCTGATCACCGGTGAATTCCGCGTCGGTGTCTCCAAGTTGCTGGTGACCCGCGCTCTGGCCACCCTGGCCGACCTCGACCCCAAGCGGGTCGCCCAGCGCCTGGTGGGCTATACCGATCTCTCCCACAGACCCACCGCCGAGGGC
>CAUQPA010000452.1:0-4306 GCA_963519325.1 uncultured Pseudomonas sp.
CCGTCGGGCATGGCGTCGCGGGCGTTGATGCAGAGGTTGAGCAGGGCGTTCTCCAGCTGGCTGGGATCCACCAGGGCGGGCCAGAGCCCGGCGGCGCCCACCGTCTCCACCTGGATGCCCGGACCCACCGTCCGCTGGATGAGTTCGGTGAGGCCATCGATCAGCTGGTTGACGTTGACCGGCCGTGGCGCCAGGGTCTGGCGGCGGGAGAAGGCCAGCAGCCGGTGGGTGAGGGCGGCGGCGCGCTTGGCCGCGCCCTGGGCGGCCACGAGGTAGCGGTCGAGATCACGCAGGCGGCCCTGGGCGATGCGCGTCTCCATCAGTTCCAGCGCGCCGGAGATACCGGCCAGCAGGTTGTTGAAGTCGTGGGCGAGGCCGCCGGTCAATTGGCCGACGGCTTCCATCTTCTGCGACTGACGTAGCTTTTCCTCGGCCTGCATCAGCTCGGCCGAGCGTTCGGCCACCCGGCTTTCCAGGGTGTCGTTCAGGGCGCGCAGGGCGGCCAGCGCCTTGTCGCGTTCCGCTTCCACGGCACGGCGCTCCTCGACGTCGATGAGCACGCCGGGAAAGCGCAGGGGGGTGCCATCGGCGGCGTGGTCGACGCGGCCATTGGCCTCGATCCAGTAATAGCGCCCGTCCGCCCGGCGGACCCGGTACTGGTGGGCGAAGGGACCGCCCTGGGCGACCACGGCCTCGATGGCGTGGGCCAGCCCCCCCTGGTCGTCGGGATGGACGTTGGTGACCACCTGGGCCAGGCTCAGGCCCTCGCGGCCCAATTGCGGATCGAGGCCGAACACCGTGGCGAAGGCGTCGTCGACGGTGAATCTGTCGCTGGGCAGGTCCCAGTGCCAGGTGCCGATGATGGCTCCGGCGGAGAGGGCCAGCTGGACCCGCTCGATGTTCTCCCGGGCCAGGGCCTCGCTGACGCGCAGGCGTTCCTGGGCATTGCGGCGTTCGGTCACGTCGCTGAAGAGGATGGCGATCTGGCGCTCGTCCGGGTCGCCCACCCGCACCGCGCGCACGTCGAACCAGCGTTCGAAGGTATTGGCGTAGTTCTCGAAGGTGGCCGGCTCGCCGGTCTTGGCCACATGGCCGTAGGTATCGAACCAGAATTGCTCCAGGTTGGGGGCGAACTCGGTCACCCACTTGCCACGCAGGTTCACCCCTGCCTGGCGTTCGAAGGCCGGGTTGGCCTCCAGGAAGCGGTAGTCGATGGGCTGGTCGTCGGCGTCGAACTTGACCTGGACGATGGCGAAGGCCGAGCCGATGGTCTCGATGATGGCGCGAAAGCGCTCTTCGCTCTTGCGCAGCGCGGTCTCGGCGGTCTCCAGCTGGCTCATGTCGAGCATGGCGCCGATCATCCGCGTGGGCCGGCCGTAGGCGTCGCGGATCACCCGGCCGCGGTCGAACACCAGGGCATAGGATCCGTCCGCACGCCGGAAGCGGTACTCGTCGGTCCAGGCCAGGCCATCTCCGGCGATCACCCCGTGAATGGAGGCATCTATGCGGCCGCGGTCGTCCGGATGGATATGGGCAAGCCACCAGGCGGCCGTGGACTTGGCCGCGTCCGGGGCGTGACCGTAGGCGGCGGTGAGGGCCTCGTTCCAGAGGATCAGGCCACTGGCGAAGTCCCAGTCCCAGATGGCGTCATTGGTGGCTTCGGCCAGCAGGCGGTAGCGTTCCTGGGTTTCCTTGAGGGCGAGCCCGGCCAGGTGCTCGACGGTACGGTCGCGGAGGATCTTGACGAAGCCCAGTGGCTCGCCGTCGTCATCGGTCAGGGCCATCATCTCGCCGGACGCCCAGAAGCGCTGGCCATCCTTGCGCAGGTGCCAGCGTTCGTCCATGGCGCTGCCATCGCGCAGGGCCTTGGCCATCTCGTACGCGGCGCGGTGATTGGCGCGATCCTCGGGCGTGAAGAAGCGCGAGGCGTCCTGGCCGATCATCTCCTGGGCGCTCCAGCCCATGACCTGTTCGGCACCCGGATTCCAGTCGGTGATGAGTCCCTGGCAGTCGCTGACCACGATGGCGAACTGCGTGGTGCTCTCCAGCACCGCCCGGCTGCGCGCCTTGCTGGGAAGAAGGGCGGCTTCCGCAGGGGCGGCGCCCCGAGCACCGGTGGAGCGCACGATGGCACGCAGGTGCAGCACTTCGGCCTCGAGCTCCTCGCGCGTCAGCGCGGTCAGGGGTACCTCACTCATCGGGCTGGGAATCCTCAGGGCTATCGGTGGGAGCGTCGTTCGACCGCAAAAACGTCGAAGTGTGGCGGCACAGCGCAACGCGGGAAAGCCCTTGCCGCTGATCGGCAAGCTGCGCAATGGGCTGCGCTGGCGAATCGTCTGGCTGAGCCACGAGCGCCAGCGAAACGGTGCCATGGCGTGGCTGCTGGGCTAGAGCGGGGCAGGCGAAGCGGCCGCCGATGCTCACGGCTGCGCTGCCGTCGGCTGGCTCCAGCGCAGGGGCGGTTCCTGCCCGGGAGACGAACGGTCGGTGGCTGGAACCCCGCCGTCGCAAGAGATCTCTACGAAGGCACGAGGCGTTCGTCATGAGCGCCAGCCCCCGAACGAACCACGCAGAGGCATCCGCGCATGGCCACGGCATCTTCCACCTCCCCAGCGGCGCTCAGACGCGCCATCACCCTGCCCATGCTGCTGTTCTTCATCCTCGGCGATGTCCTCGGCGCCGGGGTCTATGCCCTGGCGGGGACCATCGCCGGGCGGGTCGGCGGCGCCATCTGGGCGCCGTTGCTGATCGCCCTGCTGTTCGCCTTGCTCACCGCCGCCTCCTATGCCGAGCTGGTCACCAAGTATCCCAAGGCCGGCGGCGCGGCGGTCTTCGCCGAACGCGCCTTCGGCCGGCCCTGGCTGTCCTTCCTGGTGGGCTTTTCGATGCTGGCCGCTGGTGTCACCAGCGCCGCGGGCCTGGCGGTGGCCTTCGCCGGCGGCTACCTGCAGGCCCTGGTGCCCTGGCCGAGTACCTGGGTGTGCCTGGGCTTCCTGCTGATCGTGGGGTTGCTCAATGCGCGCGGCATCAAGGAGTCGCTCGCGGTCAACCTGGTCATGACGCTGGTCGAGCTATCGGGCCTGGTGATCGTCATCGTCGCCGCTGCCTGGTTCGTCGCCCAGGGGCAGGGCGATCCGGCGCGGTTGCTGGAGGTCGATGCGCCCTCGGCTAGCGTGGCCATCCTCGGCGCCTCGCTGCTGGCCTTCTATTCCTTCGTCGGCTTCGAAACCTCGGCCAACCTCGCCGAAGAGGTACAGGACGTCAGCCGGGTCTATCCGCGCGCGTTGTTCGGCGCGCTGGTGATCGCCGGGATCGTCTACCTGCTGGTCGGCGCGGGTGCCGCCCTGGTACTGCCAGTCGAGCAACTCAAGCGTTCGGGTGCGCCCTTGATGGATGTCCTGGGAGCTTCGGGCCTGGGCGTGCCGACGCGGCTGTTCGCCGTCATCGCCCTCATCGCCGTGGCCAACGGCACGCTGCTGACCCTGATCATGGCCAGCCGTCTGGCCTATGGCATGGCCCGCCAAGGACTGCTGCCCGCGGTACTCGGCCGGGTGTTGCCACGCCGCCGCACGCCCGGGGTCGCCATCCTCGTCACCACCGCGGTGGCCATCGCCCTGACCTTCACCAGCACCCTGGATGTGCTGGCGGAAACCGTCGTCCTGCTCCTGCTGGTGGTGTTCATCAGCACCAACCTGGCGGTGCTGGTGCTCAAGCGCGAGCAGGTGGACCACCCGCACTTTCGGGTGCACTGGATCTTTCCCGTGCTGGCGCTCGCCTCCTGCGCCCTGCTGGTCGCCCAGCAGGGGGCGGCCACCTGGCTGCGTGCCGGGCTGATGCTGCTGGTCGGCGGGGTGCTCTACGGCCTGACCCGCCTGGCCGGGTCGCGCGTGGCCGCGGCCTGAGGCCTTGGCCAGTCGCCGGACGCTGGCCAGGCGTCAGGAGGCGACCAGCTCATACAGCGTCTTCATGTCCGCCGGCTTGGTCAGGTGATGGTCGAAGCCGGCGGCCAGGGCCTCGGCCTTGTCGTCCGCCTGGCCCCAGCCGGTCATGGCGATCAACTTGACCGCCTGGCCCGCCGGGGTCTGGCGGATGGCGCGCGCCAGCTGATGGCCGGTCAGGCCCGGCATGCCGATGTCGGAGATGACGATGTCGGCGCCGTGGTCCTGGAAGGCCTCCAGGGCGGCCTGGCCATCGTAGGCGATGCGTACCTCATGGCCGTCCAGCTCCAGTAGTTCGGCGATGGTGTCGGCGATGTCGGGGTTATCGTCGGCGACGAGGATCCGCCGCGCGGCGGGCGCCGCAAGCT
>CAUQPA010000453.1:0-4304 GCA_963519325.1 uncultured Pseudomonas sp.
GCTTTACCCCACCCAAGCACAACCGAGGACAACAACAATGATCATCTACGGTGTAGCGCTTCTGGCCGTCTGCATGCTTGCAGGCGTCATCATCGGCGACTTCCTGGGCGTCCTGCTCGGGGTCAAGTCCAATGTCGGCGGGGTGGGCATCGCCATGCTCCTGCTGATTTGCGCCCGGCTCTACATGGAGCGGCATGGCGGCATGAGCAAGGAATGCGAATTCGGCGTCGGCTTCTGGGGCGCGCTGTACATCCCGGTGGTGGTGGCCATGGCGGCTCAGCAGAACGTGGTCACCGCCCTGCACGGTGGCCCGGTAGCACTCTTGGCAGCCGTGGGGGCCGTGGCAGTCTGCGGGGCGACCATCGCCCTGATCAGCCGCAGCCATCGCGGCGAACCCTTGCCACCATTGCCAGACGGGCCGGTAGCCCCTGCGCCGGTAGTCGCTCATGCCGCGCCGGCGGGAGGTCGCTAGGATGAACGATATCGTCATGAAAGCCCTGCAACACAATGGCCTGGTGGCTGCCTTCGCCCTGGTCGGCCTGATCATGTGGGTCTCAGTGGTCCTCTCGCGCCGGCTGACCTTCGGCCGGGTGCACGGCTCGGCCATCGCCATCGTCATCGGCCTGGTGCTGGCCTGGGTCGGCGGGACCGTCACCGGCGGCCAGAAGGGCCTGGCCGACCTCGCGCTGTTTTCCGGTATCGGCCTGATGGGCGGCGCCATGCTGCGCGACTTCGCCATCGTCGCCACGGCCTTCGAGGTGCAGGCCACCGAGGCACGCAAGGCCGGGTTGATCGGCGCCGTGGCCCTGCTGCTCGGCACCGTGCTGCCCTTCATCGTCGGCGCCGCCGTGGCCTGGGCCTTCGGCTACCGCGACGCGGTGAGCATGACCACCATAGGCGCGGGCGCGGTGACCTACATCGTCGGCCCGGTGACCGGCGCCGCCCTGGGCGCCAGCTCCGACGTCATGGCGCTGTCCATCGCCACCGGCCTGATCAAGGCCATCATCGTCATGGTGGCGACGCCCGCGTCGGCGCGCCTGCTGGCGCTGGACAACCCGCGCTCGGCGATGGTCTTCGGCGGTCTGGCCGGCACCGTCAGCGGCGTCACCGCAGGGCTCGCCGCCACCGACCGCCGCCTGGTGCCCTATGGCGCCCTCACCGCCACCTTCCACACGGGTCTGGGCTGCCTGTTGGGGCCGTCGCTGCTGTTTTTCTGCGTGCGGGCGCTGGTGGGTTAGTTGCGCGCGTACATCCGGCACTCGGCGACGAAGGCCAGCAGATTGGGATCGCGCTCGCGGCTGCGCAGAAAGACCGCGCCGATGCGCTGCTGCAGGCGGTAGCGCGGGGCCAGGGGCAACAGCTTGAGGCGGTTCTGGTAGACCGCCTCGACCCGCCCCGGCAGCAGCGCATAGCCCACCCCGGAGCTGACCATGCTCATCAGTGAGAAGATGTCGTTGACCTGCATGATCACCTCCGGCTCGAAGCCGGCCTGGGCGAACACCTGCCGGCCGTCGCGAAAGGTGGCGAAGCCCTGGGTCAGGGTCACGAAGGGCACCCCGGCGAGATCGCGCAGGTCCACCTCGGCCTGGTCGGCGAAGGGCGAGTCGCTGGGCGCGGCCAGGAAGATGTCGTCGCTGAACAGCTCGACGCTCTCGCAATCGGCATCCACCACGGCGTCGTCCAGGGCCACCAGCATGGCGTCCAGCTTGAAGTCGTGCAGCTGCTCGGCGAGATCGGCGTTGGAGCCCAGCACCAGGTCGATGTTGAGTTCGCTGCGCCTGAGCTTGAGGCCCATGATCAGTTGGGGCACGGTCTTGACCGTCAGCGAATAGAGCGCCCCCAGGCGAAAGCGATCGGCCGAGAAGCCCGCCGCCTGCCGGGTCAGCCGCACCGTCTCGGCCAGGTCCTGCATCAGTCGCTCGGCGCGCGCCTCCAGCACGAAGGCGCCGTCCAGCGGCGTCAGGGTACGCCCCTCGTGCTTGAACAGCGGACAGCGCAGGGCGTTTTCCAGCGAATGGATGGCGCGGTGCACGCTGACATGGCTGGTGCCCAGCTCGGCGGCGGCCCGCGCCAGGTTGCGACTGCGCATGAAGGCCAGAAAGATCTCCAGCTTGCGCAGGGTGAGGTCATCGGTATCGGACATGGCGGCCAGCGGGCGGTGAGAGACAGCTGATCACCTTGCCCGGATGGGCGGGCGGCGTCGAGTCTTCGAATCGCCCTGGCGGCGCCTGGCTTCCTCAGTGCACTCCCTGAGGTAACCAGGCGCCCTCTCCCCGCCCTACAACCAACCCTTGATCTGCTGGCAGACCGCCGTGGTGGAGATGCCGTAGCGGTCGTGCAGGGTCGGCAGCGCCCCGGCGTCGAGGAAGGCGTCGGGCAGCGCGATCTGACGGAAGGTGGGCGTCACGCCGTTGCGCAGCAGGGTGGTCGCGACGGCCTCCCCCAGGCCACCGATCAGCGAATGGTTCTCCGCCGCCACCACCAGCCGCCCCGGCTTGCGGGCTTCCGCCAGGAGGGTCGCTTCGTCCAGCGGCTTGATGGTCGGCACGTGCAGCACCGAGACGTCCACGCCATCCGCGGCCAGGGCCTCGGCGGCCTCCAGGGCGCGCATGGTCATCAGGCCGGTGGACACCACCAGCACGTCGCGACCGGGGCGCACCACCTGGGCCTTGCCCAGCTGGAAGCGGTAGTCGTAGCGATCCAGCACCAGGGGCACGTTGCCGCGCAGCAGGCGCATATAGACCGGCCCCTGGTGGGCGGCGATGGCCGGCACCGCCTGCTCGATCTCCAGGGCATCGCAGGGGTCGATCACCATCAGGTTGGGCATGGCGCGAAAGATCGCGAGGTCATCGGTGGCCTGATGGCTGGGGCCGTAGCCGGTGGTCAGCCCGGGCAGCCCGCAGACGATCTTGACGTTGAGATTCTCCTCGGCGATGGCCATGCAGATGAAGTCGTAGGCACGTCGCGAGGCGAACACCGCATAGGTGGTGGCGAAGGGTACGCAGCCTTCGCGCGCCATACCGGCGGCGGCGCTCATCAGCAGCTGCTCGGCCATGCCCATCTGGTAGAAGCGCTCGGGGTGCGCCTTGGCGAAGATGTGCAGGTCGGTGTATTTGGCGAGGTCGGCGGTGAGGCCGACGATGTCCTGGCGCTGTTCGGCCAGGGCCGCCAGGGCATGACCGAAGGGAGCCGGTCGCGTGGGCTGGCCCTCGGCGGCGATGCTGGCGATCATCGCCGAGGTGGTCAGGCGTGGCTTGGTGGCGGTGGTAGTCATCAGAAGTCCCTCCCGGCATCCAGGGCGTCGAGGGCCAGGGCCCATTCGTGCGCCTCGACGCGGATGAAGTGAGTCTTGTCGCGGGTTTCCAGGAAGGGCACGCCCTTGCCCATGCGGGTATCGCAGAGAATGATCCGGGGCTGCGGGCCCGGGTGCTGGCGAGCCCGGTCGAAGGCGGCGACCAGCGCCGCGCGGTCGTTGCCGTCGACGCGCTGGACGAACCAGCCGAAGGCCTGCCAGCGCTCGGCGAGGGGCTCGAACGCCAGGATCTCGCGGCAGTGGCCGTCGGCCTGCTGGTTGTTCACGTCCACCAGGGCGATGAGGTTGTCCAGTTGCCAGTGGGAAGCCGACATGGCCGCTTCCCAGGTGGCGCCTTCGTTGAGTTCGCCATCGGAGAGCAGGTTGTAGACGAAGGATTTCGACTGCTTGCGCTTGAGGCCGAGGCAGGCGCCCACGGCGATGCCGAGGCCCTGGCCGAGGGAACCGCCGGTGATCTCCATGCCGGGGGTGTAGGCGGCCATGCCCGACATGGGCAGGCGGCTGTCGTCGCAGCCATAGGTCTCCAGTTCTTCCTGCGGCACGATCCCGGCCTCGATCAGCGCGGCATAGAGGGCGATGGCGTAGTGGCCGATGGACAGGTAAAAGCGATCGCGCCCTTCCCATTCGGGCTCCTGCGGCTGGTAGCTCAGGGCATGGAAGTAGGCGACCGCCAGGACGTCGGCGACGCCCAGGGCTTGGCCGACATAACCCTGGCCCTGGATCTGGCCCATGCGCAGGGCATGGCGGCGGATGTTGTGGGCGCGCTCGGCCAGCGAGAGCGTTGCGGGTTGTGGCGAAGAAGCGGTCATGATCTGTACCTCGATTAGCGATTGACCAGGGCGGCGGGAATGCGCAGGACCAGCGTGGCGCCTATCACCAGCACCCCGGTGATGAGGAACATGCCGATGGCGCTGGAGCCGGTGCTGGTGGTGATCCAGCCGATCAGGTAGGGCGAGCAGAAGCCGGCCAGGTTGGCGAAGCTGTTCACCGC
>CAUQPA010000454.1:0-4301 GCA_963519325.1 uncultured Pseudomonas sp.
GCAGACCCTCGGCTACATCTTCTCCCACCTCAGTCAGAACCACTGGCTGCCCAGCTTTCGTTACCGGCCGAGCGTTGGCCTCACGCCAGGCTCTTGCTCACCACCTCGTAGACGTCGCTGGACAGTTCGCCACTGGCCAGGATGCGCTCCAGTTCGGCGCGCATCAGCGCCTGGCGCGCCGGGTCGTACTTCTTCCAGCGGGTCAGGGGCGTGAGCAGACGCGAGGCGATCTGCGGATTGAGGCGGTTGAGGGTGATGATCTGGTCGGCCAGGAAGCGATAGCCGCTGCCGTCCTCGGCGTGGAAATTGACCAGGTTGGCGTTGGCGAAGGCGCTGATCAGCGCCCGGACCTTGTTGGGGTTCTTCAGGGTGAAGACCGGGTTTTCCATCAGCGCCTGGACCCGTGCCAAGCCACCCGGCAGTGGGCTGGAGGCCTGGACGCTGAGCCAGGTGTCCATCACCAGCGGATCGGCCTTGAACTCTTCGAAGAAGCGCGCCAGGACGTCGGCCTTCTCTTGCTCGAAGCCGGAATTGACCAGAGCGCTCAGGGCGGCCAGGCGCTCGGTCATGTTGTCGGCGTTGTCGAATTGCTCCAGGGCGGCGTCGCGGGCTTCCGGCTCTTCCAGCAGCATCAGGTACCCGAGCGCAGCATTCTGCAGGCTGCGGCGGGCGATATGGTCGGCGCTAGCCTGGTAAGGCGTGGCGCGGGATTCCTCGCGGGCATGGCGATAGCGCTGCCAGAGCACGTCACGCAGGGCCTCGGCGATGGCACGACGGGCCTGGCGGCGGGCGCCGTGGATGGCGCTCGGATCGGCCTGGTCGGCCAGTTCCACCAAGTAGGCCTCGGCCGGCAGCGAGAGCATCTCGGCGACCATGGCCGGATCCAGGGACTCGTCCGCGGCGACGGTGCGCAGGGCTTCCACCAGGCGGGTATCCAGCGGCTGGCCGGCGATCATGTCTTGCAGCACCTGCACGGCCAGTTGCTGGCCGGCATCCCAGCGGTTGAAGCCGTCGCTGTCATGCTGCATGAGGAAGGTCAGTTGCTCGCGGCTGTAGGGGAAGCTGAGCTTGACCGGCGCGGAGAAGCCGCGCAGCAGCGAAGGCAGCGGCCGCTCGGGCACGTCGACGAAGGTGAAGGTCTGCTCGGCCTGGGTGACCGACAGTACCCGGTCGGTGCCCTGGGCCGCGCCCTCGCCTGCCAGGCGCAGCGGCAGCTCGCGACCCTGGCCATCGAGCAGGCCCAACTGGACCGGGATGACGAAGGGTTCCTTGGTCGGCTGGCCCGGCGTGGGCGGGCAGCTCTGGCGGAAGGTCAGGCTGTAGGTCTTGGCCACGGCGTCATAGCTGTCGCTGACCGCCAGGCGCGGGGTGCCGGATTGGCTGTACCAGCGCTTGAACTGGCTGAAATCGGCGCCATTGGCGTCTTCCAGGGCCTTGACGAAGTCGTCGCAGGTGACCGCCTGGCCATCATGGCGTTCGAAGTAGAGATCGGTGCCCTTGCGGAAGCCCTCCGGGCCCAGCAGGGTGTACAGCATCCGCACCACCTCGGCGCCCTTCTCGTACACTGTCAGGGTGTAGAAGTTGGAGATCTCGATGAAGTGGTCGGGGCGCACCGGGTGGGCCATGGGGCCGGCATCCTCGGCGAACTGGTTGGTGCGCAGGAAGGCCACGTCCTCGATGCGCTTGACCGTCGGCGAGTTCATGTCCGAGCTGAAGCCGGCGTCGCGGAACACGGTGAAGCCTTCCTTGAGCGACAGCTGGAACCAGTCGCGGCAGGTCACGCGGTTGCCCGACCAGTTGTGGAAGTATTCGTGGGCGACGATGGCCTCGACGCGCTGGTGGGCGGCGTCGGTGGCGGTGCGCGGGCTGGCCAGCACCGCGCTGGAGTTGAAGATGTTGAGGCCCTTGTTCTCCATGGCGCCCATGTTGAAGTCGTTCACCGCGACGATCATGAAGATGTCCAGATCGTATTCGCGGCCATAGACCTCTTCGTCCCAGCGCATGGACTTCTTCAGGCTGTCCATGGCGTGCTGCAGCTTGCCGATGTTCTCCGGCTCGACGTAGATGCGCAGGGCCACGTCGCGGCCGCTGCCGGTACGGTAGCTGTCTTCCACGCACCAGAGGTCACCGGCGACCAGGGCGAACAGGTAGGCCGGCTTGGGGAAGGGATCTTCCCAGGTGGCCCAATGGCGACCGCCCTCGGCTTCGCCGCTGGCCACCGGGTTGCCGTTGGATAGCAGGATCGGGTACTTGGCCTTGTCGGCCTCCACCGTGGTGGTGAAGACGCTCATCACGTCCGGCCGGTCCAGGTAGTAGGTGATCTTGCGGAAGCCTTCGGCCTCGCACTGGGTGCAGAACATCTTGCCGGAGACGTACAGCCCTTCGAGGGCGGTGTTGGTTTCCGGATGGATGCGCACCGAGGTTTTGAGCACGAAGGCTTCGCCCTGCGGATGCACGGTCAGGCTGCCCGCCTCGACTTGGTAGTCACCGGCCGCCAGCGCCTGGTCGTCCAGGGCCACCGCCAGCAGCTCCAGTTCCTCACCGTGCAGAACCAGCGGCGGCAGGCCGGCGCCACGCGCAGGGTTGCGCTGCAGGCGCAACTCGGCATGCACCAGGGTCTGGTCATCGTGCAGCTCGAATCTCAACCGGGTTTCCTCGATGAGGTACTCGGGCGCCTGGTAGTCCTTGAGGTAGATGGTCTGGGGCTGGTCGGTGCGCATGGCTTACGTCCTTACATCTCTGCTGCGGAGGCGGACACGGCCAGCTGGTAGGCCGTGTACTTGCGAATGTTGATCACGCCGGTGTCGAACATCAGGTATTGACCCTTGATGCCCAGCAGCGTGCCTTCCACCACGGGGGTCTTTTCCAGGTCCTGGCTGACCACCTTGGAGGGATAGACCGTCACCGGATAATGAATCTCGATGGGCGCCATGTCGACCACCGGCTGGATCGCCTGCAGGCCGAAGCGACCCTGGAGGTCATCGAGGCCCTGGGCACAGGCATCGAAGATACGCTCGCGCACCGCCACCAGGTCCTCCGGCGCGGCGACGCCCTTGAGCATGGCGCGCCAGTTGGTGCGGTCGCCCACCTGGCTGCGCAGCAGGTCTTCCACCAGGCCGGACTGCTGGCGGGTGGCGACCCTAAGGATCGGCAGCGCCTGATAGGCGCCCTGGTCGATCCAGCGAGTGGGCAGCTGGGTGGCGCGGGTGATGCCCACCTTGAGGCCCGAGGAATTGGCCAGGTAGACCACGTGGGGCACCATGCAATGGGCCTCGCCCCACTCCGGCTGGCGACAGGTGCCATGTTCGTAGTGGCACTTCTCCGGGCTGACGATACAGCTGTCGCACTGGGCCAGGGCGGTGAAGCAGGGATAGCAGTAGCCCTGGCTGAAGCTCTTGCGGGTCTTGCGGCCGCAGTGGGTGCAGTGGATGGCGCCCAGGTATTCGAGCCGCACGCGGCGCCCGATCAGCGGATTGACCGGCACCTCGCGGTCGTCGAGGCGAAAGGCGTAGTTGACGGGGTCGGCCAGGGTCACGGCCATCTTGCGCAGGGCGCCACGGCCCAGTTCGGTCATCACGGTGATGTTTCTCGATGCTTTAAAATGCGCGAGGTGCCTCTTCGCTGGGCGAAGGGCACCTCGTCGGGGTAACGCGCGGACGCTCAGTGGATGGCGTCGGACTTGAACAGGATGTTCTCGATGGGTACCGACTTGGAGGCGCATTCCTGAGGCCCCATGTAGCCGGTCCGCTGGTCCTCGGGCAGGTGCTTGGCCTCGTAGGCGATCACCGCCTGCAGGCACAGCTCCACCTGGTCGCGACTGAGCTTGCGGCCATCCGGCCACTTGCCGATCTCCACGGCCAGCTTGAGGCCTTCGTAGATATCGGGGGTGATGTTTTCCAGCATCTGGGCGAAGGATGTCGACATGGGTCGCTCCGGACTCTAGGGAAGGACCAGTTTACCGGGCTACCGGCGGCGGTGCACCTCGCGTGGCTCAATGGTGGTCATAGGTTGTGTTTCGGCTAGCTGCCGAAGAGGGCCACGGTAGGTTGGGTTGAGACGGCTCCATCGTCGAGGCCCAGCGGTAACGATGCCAAGCCAGGTCTGTTGGGCTTCGCTGCGCTCAACCCAACCTACGCAGGTGACCATCCTGTAGCGTGGAAAACGGCGCAGCCGTGTCCACCGGGGCATTCGGGGCACGGGAGGCCCTCACCCCTACCCTCTCCCGCAGGGAGAGGGAGCTATCCGAGCAGGTGCTACTCTCCATCAGGTCCCCCGGATCTCGATCAGCCGTCGTACCTTCA
>CAUQPA010000455.1:0-4297 GCA_963519325.1 uncultured Pseudomonas sp.
TCCCAGGTGGTGTCGCCCGACTGCTTCACGCCGTTGAAGCGCACCCCGAAGCTATTGCCATCGCCGAAGCGCCGGCCGATGTCCACCGCACCCCCGACCTGGCTGTCGGAAGCGTAGCTGCCGGTGAATTCGGTGATCGGCTGGTCGGTGGCGCGCTTGGGCACCAGGTTGATGCCGCCGCCGACGCTGCCGCGCGGGGAGATGCCATTGAGCAGCTGGCTGGGGCCCTTGAGGATGTCGACCCGCTCGGCCATTTCCATGTCGATGGAATAGGTCGGCAGTACGCCATAAAGGCCGTTGTAGGCGACATCGCTGTTGTACAGGCTGAGGCCGCGGATGGTGAATTGCTCGAAACGACCACCCGATGGATTAGTGGAGCGCACCGAGGGATCGCTGGCGATGAGATCGCTGAGGGTGCGCGCTTGCAGATTCTGGACTGTCTTGGCGGTATAGGAGGTCTGGCTGAAGGGGGTATCCATGAAATCGCGATTACCCAGCAGGCCTTGCGAACCCTGGCGCGCCACCTGGCCGCCGGCATAGGGGGCATCGGCCACCTGCAGGCTGGAGGCGACGATGGAGGTGGCGGCCAGTTGCTGGACGCCACTTTCCTCCGGCGCTGGCGCCAGGGTGAAGTCACGCTCACCCAGCGGTTGCAGCTTGAGGCCCGAGCCGGCCAACAGGCGGGTGAAGCCCTCCTCCACGCCATAGTCGCCGGACAAGCCACGGCTGTTACCACTGCCCACCAGCCCGGGATCCACCGCCAGGTTGACTCCGGATTCAGCGGCGAAGCGCGTCAGTGCCTGGGCCAGACTGCCCGCCGGAATCTCGTAATGCCGGCGGGCCGCCTCCTGGGCCCAGGCCGAACCGGCCCACCAGGGAGTACCGCTCAACGCCACCAGCAAGCCCGTGCGCAGCAACGGACGCAATACCAACGCCACCATCGAATACCCCCTCCTGTTAAATGTCCTGTACCGGTAATGACCGACCAGGTCGGAAAAGGGGACAGGCTTTTTTCAGGCGGTGGTGGCGCGCGGCACCAGGGTGACCCAGAAGCGGGTCCGCCAGTGCACGTCCAGCGGCAGGGTGGCAGCCAGCAGTGCCAGGACGCGGTCGGTGTCGGCGAGCTGGAAACTGCCGGTGACGCGCAGGTTTGCCACCGCCGGATCCCAACGCAGCAGGCCAAGCCGGTAGCGGCTGAATTCATGCAGGAAGTCACCCAGGGGCTGGTCCTGGGCGATCAGCACGCCCTGGCGCCAACTCAGCTGGGTTGCCGCGAAGGGTCCGATGGCGCCTGCGCCGTGGCCATCCAGGCGTAGCTGCTGGCCACCGTGCAGTTCCAGAGCGTCTCCCGCCAGTGGGTGGATACCCACGGTGCCGCTGACCACGCGGACGTCGCAGCCTTGGTCATGCTGATGCACGCAGACCTCCGCCTCACGCACTCTCAGGTCACCGAAATCGGTCGCCAGGGTCAGGAGGACGCTGCCGGGCACCCGTAGCGAGACCTCGCCCCGGATCAGCCGTAGGTACCGATGTGCCTCGTCCAGATTCACGGTGGTCGCAGTATTGAGTTGCAGCAGGCTGCCATCGGCCAGGTTCAGGCTGCGCCGCTCGCCGGTCCCGGTGGTGAGATCGGCGTTCCAGGCCGCCAGGGGTAGTTCCCGTGCCAGCCACCAGCCGGTCGGCACCACCACGGCCAGGCCGAGCAATTGCCGCAAGGCGGTGCGCCGTCCACGATCGGCCGGTTGCAGGCTGGCCATCGCCAGGCGCGCGGGGACGGCGGCGAAACGCTGCTGCAATTGCAGCGCCGCCTGCCAGGCGCGCTCGTGCTCGGGATCGGCCGCGCGCCAAATCTGCAACTGACGCTGCTCAGGCTCCCCCGCCTCGCCCGACTCGAGCAGGGCCAACCAGCCGGCCGCTTCGCGGATGGCCGTGCGGCGGCGGTCCTGGGCCTCGCTCAGCACAGCTCGGCCAGCAGGCAATGCTCGTAGGCCTGCGCCATGTACCTCTTGATGGTGCGCTCGGAGACCTGCAGGCGCTCGGCGATCTCGCGGTAGGTCAGGCCTTCGAGCTGGCTGAGCAGGAAGGCGAGGCGCACGGCCGGCGGTAGACCGTCGAGCAATTCATCGAGGGCCTGCAGGGTCTCCAGCAGCACCCAGCGTTGCTCCGGTGACGGCGCGCAGGCCTCGGGCAATTCGGCCAGGGCGTCGAGATAGGCCTGTTCGAGGCTGCGCTTGCGCTGGAGGTTGATCAGCAGGCGCTTGCCGATGGTCAGCAGATAGGCGCGGGGTTCCTGCAACTCGCCCAGCACCTGGGGATTACGCAGCAACCGCAGGAAAGTCTCCTGGCTGAGATCGGCCGCGTCCCACTCGCTGCCCAACCGGCGACGTAGCCAGGCCTGTAGCCAACCGCTGTGGTCACGGTAGAGGGTCTGGAGGGTACGCGCAGACTCGAGAGCCATATCACTCATGCCGGTAGCCACCTGATCGATGATGCCTGAATGATATTGATTCTACTTTACGCGAAGCCCGGGCTACCAGCTCGAACGCTCTACCCCGTGCCCTGGCTCGCGGTAGCGCCAGCCCCGCGCAACTCTGGCTCCGCCGCCAGCGGCGAGAGATCGACGCTGCGGCAATAATCCATGAACAAGCGCGTCGCCTTGGTCGGTTCGTTGTTGCGCAGGTAGGCCATGATGAAGGTCGAGGCCGGCATGTCGTCGTGGATGTTGACCTGGGCCAGGCGCTTGCCGTCGTAGGTGATGTCGGTGGTCGGCCGGGTGACCAGCACGGAAAAGCCCAGGCCCTGCCCCACCATGCAGCGCACCATCTCGATGGAGGGTGAGCTGTAGGCCACCGTCGGGTGGTAGCCCTTCTCCTTGAAGATATCGATGAAGTAATTACGGCTGGGCACCACATCCAGCAGGATCATGGGTTCGCGGCTGAGCTCCTTGAGCGTCACCGCCTTCTTGCGCGCCAGGGGATGGGCGATGGGCAGCAAGGCATAGGGCTTGTGCGGGGCGTTGAGCTTTTCCTTGGTGATGGAATCGCCCAGCTCCAGGTCGTAGAGGAACACCAGGTCGAAGCGACCACGGTGTACCCCGTGCATCAATTCGTGCTGTTCGCCGTCGTGCAGCTGGATGGTGATTTCCGGGTAGAGCCGCTTGAAGCCGGCGACCAGCTTGGGCAGATAGAGCGGCGCCGCGGATTCGAAACAACCCACGGCCACGGTACCCGAGACCATTTCGCTTTCCGCGCGGGCGTTCTGCTCCAGTTCATAGGAAAGCCGCAGCAATTCCTTGGCCTTTTCATAGAGTCGGCGGCCACTCGCGGTCAGGGAAACGCCTTGGGCGTGATGGCGAACGAACAACTTCTGCTCGAAACTTTCTTCGAGATTCTTGATGGCGACGGATATCGACGGCTGGGATATATGCAGCTGTCGCGCCGCCTCGACGATGCTGTCTTCTTCTACTACCGCCACGAAGTAACGAAGTTGCCTGAGCGTAAAATGCGTCACGGATCGCCTATAGGAAAAAACTGTTCAACCATGGCTTTTGCATAGTCCATTTCAGAAAAGCGAAAGCTATGCCAAGCCTGCTGGACATCCCATCTGGACGGGGTAAGTCGCTGAATCCGGTGCCCTTTCCATTTGTCCCTAGTGTTGGGCGCTGGTGCAAAGCGCACCAAAAGCCTGCGTTTCCGCCAGGAATGGCGGCACATTGCCCTGTCTTGGGGCACCTTCGGAAGTCCTGTAATAGCTCGAACTTTCTGTATAGGACCGCCCTATACAGAGGCCCGTAATTTGTTAATTGACGATAAGTCGGGCGATTGCCAATTCTGTAATCAGAGCGACAGGCGTGCTTCTTCGATCACGCACTCTTCAATGAATGGCAATGGGTCCTGCAGCGATGACTTTCGACTGGAACTACATGTTCAGCCTGATCGGCGACACTCAATTCTGGCTGGCAACCTGGACGGTCATCAAACTCAGTACCCTCACCTTGATCATCAGCATCGCGCTTGGCTTCTTCATCGCCCTGGCGAAGCAGTCGCGCTATCCGGCGCTCAGCCTCCCCGCTCGCGGCTACATCTGGTTCTTTCGCAGCGTGCCGCTGCTGGTCCTGCTGATCTTCATCTACAACCTGCCGCAGGCGGTACCGGCCACCTCCGTGGTGCTGGCGGACCCCTTCTGGGCCGGCTTGATCGGCCTGGTCATCAGCGAGACGGCCTATGTCGCCGAGATTCACCGCGGCGGCCTGCTGTCGATCCCCAAGGGCCAGGGTGAGGCCGCGCGGGCGCTAGGC
>CAUQPA010000456.1:0-4290 GCA_963519325.1 uncultured Pseudomonas sp.
CCGCCACCCCGGCCGCCAGCGCCGCGCCGGAAGACCGTCGCGCCCTGGAAGCCATGCGCAGCGAACTCAGTGGCCTGCGCGAACTGCTGGAAGTCCAGCTCGGCTCCATGGCCTGGACCCAGGTGCAGTCCACCCGTCCGCAGCAGGCCGGCCTCTGGCGTCGTCTGCAGCGCATGGGCCTGCCGGCCGACCTGGCCCGCCACCTGCTCGACAGCGTCGCCAAGATCCAGGATCCGCGCCACGCCTGGCGCATGCTGCTGGCCAACTTCGCCCAGCTGGCGAAGACCACCGACGCCAAGATCCTGGAGGAGGGCGGCATCGTCGCCTTCGTCGGTCCCGCCGGCATGGGCAAGACCACCACCCTGGCCAAGCTCGCCGCCAGCTACGTACTCAAGTACGGTCCCCAGAGCCTGGCGCTGGTCAGCATGGACAGTTTCCGCATCGGTGCCCAGGAGCAGATCAAGACCCTCGGTCGCATCCTCGACGTACCGGTGACCCTGGTCGACCCGGGCCAATCCCTGGCCCAGGCCCTGGCGCCCCTGGCGCGCAAGCGCCTGGTGCTGATCGATACCGCCGGCATGCCCGCCAACGATCCGGCGCTCAAGGCCCAGCTCGAAGCCCTGGCCAACCGCCAGCTGAAGATTCGCAACTACCTGGTACTGGGTGTCACCAGCCAGAGCCAGGTGCTCAAGGCGGCCTACCACAGCTATCGTCGCTGCGGCCTGGGCGGCTGCGTGCTGACCAAGCTGGACGAGGCCGCCAGCCTCGGCGAAGCCCTCGGCCTGGCCATCAGCCAGCGCCTGCCGGTGGCCTACATCGCCGACGGCCCGCGCATCCCGGACGACCTGCATCCGGCCCGTAGCCACCAGCTGGTGAGCCGCGCGGTGAGCCTGCAGGCGCCGGAAGAGCCGAGCGAAGAAACCATGGCCGGGATGTTCGCCGGCCTGTACCAAAGCAATGCCCGCCGCGCCGGTTAGCGCAGACGAACGGTAGTGGTGCATTGCATGCCTGGGCACGCCAAATGCACTTGGTCTAAAGTGTGACGGATTTCAATCAAAGGTATCAGGCAATGGGTAGCATGCATCCCGTCCAAGTCATAGCGGTCACGGGCGGTAAAGGCGGTGTCGGGAAGACCAACGTGTCGGTCAACCTGGCCTTGGCCCTGGCCGATATCGGGCGGCGCGTCATGCTGCTCGACGCCGACCTGGGCCTGGCCAACATCGACGTTCTCCTCGGCCTGTCGCCCAAGCGCACCCTGGCCGACGTCATCTCCGGCGAATGCGATCTGCGCGACGTGCTGCTGCAGGGGCCGGGCGGCATCCGCATCGTCCCGGCGGCCTCGGGTACCCAGGCGATGGTCAATCTGACGCCGGCCCAGCACGCCGGCCTGATCCAGGCCTTCAGCGACATCAGCGAGAACCTCGACGTGCTCATCGTCGACACCGCGGCCGGTATCGGCGATCAGGTGGTCAGCTTCGTGCGCGCCGCCCAGGAAGTCCTGGTGGTGGTCTGCGACGAACCTACCTCCATCACCGACGCCTACGCCCTGATCAAGCTGCTCAACCGCGACCATGGCGTCACCCGTTTCCGGGTCCTGGCGAACATGGCGCTGACACCCCAGGAAGGCCGCAATCTCTTTGCTAAGCTGACCAAGGTGACCGACAGATTCCTGGATGTCGCCCTGCAGTACGTGGGTGCCATTCCGTTCGATGAAGCGGTGCGCAAAGCCGTGCAGAAACAGCGCCCCGTGTTCGAAGCCTTTCCGCGTGCCAAGGCCTCGCTGGCCTTCCGTGCGGTGGCTCAGAAAGTCGATGGCTGGCCACTGCCGGCCAATCCGCGCGGCCATCTCGAGTTCTTCGTCGAGCGCCTTGTGCAACCAGCCATCGGTACCCACGCATGACAGCATCCAGCGGGCTTCGCATGTACAGCAAAACCTCGGAACGTACCCAGCAGGAGCAGCTCATCAACCGCTATGCGCCGTTGGTGAAACGCATCGCCTACCACCTTCTGGCGCGGCTGCCAGCCAGCGTGCAGGTCGAAGACCTGATGCAGGCCGGCATGATCGGCCTGCTGGAGGCCTCGCGCAAATACGACGCGGGCAAGGGCGCCAGCTTCGAGACCTACGCCGGCATCCGCATCCGCGGCGCCATGCTCGACGAGGTCCGCAAGGGCGACTGGGCACCGCGCTCGGTGCACCGCAACACGCGCATGGTCACCGACGCCATTCGGGCGGTGGAAGCGCGCACCGGTCGCGACGCTAAAGATTCCGAGGTCGCGGCCGAACTTAAATTGAGTCTGGATGAGTACTACGGCATCCTTGGCGACACCATGGGGAGTCGCCTGTTCAGTTTCGACGACCTCATGGAGGGTGGTGAGCATGGGCTCGAGGAGAGCGGTTCGCATGAACTCGAACCCGGTCGCGGTCTGGAAGACGAGCGCTTCCGCAAGGCCCTGGCCGACGCCATCGCCAATCTTCCGGAGCGTGAACGCCTGGTGCTCTCGCTGTATTACGACGAGGAACTCAACCTCAAGGAAATCGGCGAGGTACTGGGCGTGAGCGAGTCACGCGTCTGCCAGCTCCACAGTCAATGCGCGGCACGCCTGCGGGCGCGGCTGGCGGAATGGCGTTCGCGTTAACCGGCTGGTACTCAGGCTACTACGATTGCTTAGGCGCGCCTCACGGCGTGTGTGCGGATTAGGACGGAGGTCGACTTGGACAAGAACATGAAAATCCTCATCGTGGATGATTTTTCCACGATGAGACGCATCATCAAGAATTTGCTGCGCGATCTGGGCTTCACCAATACCGCCGAGGCGGACGACGGCAACACCGCGCTGCCGATGCTGCAGAGCGGCAACTTCGACTTTCTCGTCACCGACTGGAACATGCCGGGCATGACCGGTATCGACCTGCTGCGCCAGGTCCGTGCCGACGCGCGGCTGAAGACCCTGCCGGTGCTGATGGTGACCGCCGAAGCCAAGCGCGAGCAGATCATCGAAGCCGCTCAGGCCGGCGTGAATGGCTACGTGGTCAAGCCTTTCACCGCCCAGGTGCTGAAAGAAAAGATCGACAAGATCTTCGAGCGGGTGAACGGCTGAAGAAAGCCGCGGGGACGTTATGGATCAGCTTGGCACCAACAGCTTCAGCGACTTCGAGTCGAACCTAAAACAGCACGCCCAAGAGCTGGTGAAATGCCTGGAGAGCGGCGACTTCGCCCAGGCCGTGCAGGTCATCAATGAACTCAACCAGCTTCGCGACCGGGGTCTCTACCAGGAAGTCGGCAAGCTGACCCGCGAGCTGCACAACGCCATCGTCAACTTCGAGATCGATCCGCGCGGCATGGCCGGCGAAGAGGTCTCCCAGATCAGCGATGCCACCGATCGTCTTTCCTACGTGGTGAAGATGACCGAGAACGCCGCCAACCGGACCATGGATCTGGTGGAGGAGAGCGCGCCGCTGGTGGGCAACTTCGGCGACGAGGCCCGTGCCGTGCACGCCGACTGGAAGAAGTTCATGCGCCGGGAAATGGGCGCGGACGAATTCCGTGAGCTGGCCAAGCGCGTCGACGCCTTCCTCAGCCACAGCGAGAGCAGTGCCGGACAGCTGTCGGCCAAGCTCAACGACATCCTGCTGGCACAGGACTACCAAGACCTCACCGGTCAGGTCATCAAGCGGGTGGTCAATCTCGTCGGGCAGATCGAGAAAGACCTCGTCAAGCTGGTGATGATGGCCAGCCAGGTCGACCGCTATACCGGCTTCAGTCACGATCACACCGCGCTGATCGAACAGAATCGAAAAGAAAAGACGATGAAGGGTGAAGGTCCGCAGATTCATGCCGATAAGCGTGAAGACGTTGTGGCTGCTCAGGTCGACGTCGACGATCTTCTATCCAGTCTGGGCTTCTGACCCAGACCCTTTTGGGGAGTGCAGGAATGAGCTTCGACGCCGATGAAGAAATCCTCCAGGATTTCCTGGTAGAGGCCGGCGAGATTCTCGAACAGTTGTCGGAACAATTGGTCGAGCTGGAAAGCCGCCCGGATGACATGGATCTGCTGAACGCCATTTTCCGGGGCTTCCATACCGTCAAGGGCGGTGCCGGGTTCCTGCAGCTCCATACCCTGGTCGAGTGCTGCCATATCGCGGAAAACGTGTTCGACATCCTGCGCAAGGGCGAACGCCGCGTGGATGCCGAATTGATGGACGTGGTGCTGCAGGCCCTGGATTCCGTCAACGAAATGTTCAGCCAGGTGCGGGAGCGTCAGGAACCGACTCCGGCGACGCCCGAATTG
>CAUQPA010000457.1:0-4288 GCA_963519325.1 uncultured Pseudomonas sp.
GCCTGGCGGCGGCCGGCTTCTGCGTGACCAGCGGCCTGGCGCTGGGTATCGATGGCGCGGCGCACCAGGGCGCGCTGGATGCCGGCGGCGGCACGGTCGCCGTGCTGGGCACCGGCTTGCTGCACCTCTATCCCCGGCGACACCTGGGCCTGGCCCGGCGGCTGCTCGCGGAAGGCGGGGCGCTGGTCTCCGAGTTGCCGCTGGACTGCACGCCCCAGGCGGCCAACTTCCCCCGGCGCAACCGGATCATCAGCGGCCTCAGCCTGGGTACCCTGGTGGTGGAGGCCAGTCCGTCCAGCGGTTCGCTGATCACCGCCCGGCTGGCCGCCGAACAGGGCCGCGAGGTGTTCGCCCTCCCCGGCTCCATCCATCATCCGGGCGCCCGGGGCTGTCACCAGCTGATCCGCGAGGGCGCCCAGCTGGTGGAAAGCGTGGAGCACATCCTCGAGGCCTTGCAGGGCTGGCGTAGCCTGCCGGCCGCGCCAGCCCTCGCACCCGTGGAGGAAGATCCTCTGCTACGGCATCTGGCTGCCGGCCCGCTCAACAGCGAGGAATTGGCCCGACTCAGCGGCCAGCCACTGCCCGCGGTGCTGGCGCGGCTGACCGACCTGGAGCTGGAGGGCCGGGTGGCCGCACGGCAGGGCAGCTGGAGTCGTCTCGGCTAGGAGCGGACGACTGGCATCGGCCACGGGCTCGGGTAGACTTCAGGGATTTACCGGAGGCAAGGCGATGCACAACAGCTGGCAGGTGCGACAGGCGGCGCGGATCGTACGCGAGGGGGGCGTGCTGGCCTATCCCACCGAGGCCGTCTGGGGCCTGGGCTGCGATCCCTGGGACCAGGCCGCGGTCTATCGCCTGCTGACGCTCAAGCGGCGGCCCATGGAAAAGGGCCTGATCCTGGTCGCCGACAACAGTCGCCAGTTCGACTTCCTGCTCCACGACCTGCCGGAAGAGGCCCTGGCCAAGCTGGCCAGCACCTGGCCAGGCCCGAACACCTGGCTGGTGCCCCACCACAACCGCCTGCCCGGCTGGGTCACCGGTGCCCACGCCACCGTGGCGCTGCGGGTGTCCGAGCATCCGCTGGTGGGCGAACTCTGCGCCCTCACCGGCCCGCTGATCTCCACCTCGGCCAACCCGGCCGGCCGCCCGGCCGCGCGGACGCGGCTGAGGGTCCAGCAATACTTCCCGGGCGGCCTGGACGGCATCCTCACCGGCGAATTGGGCGGTCGCAAGAATCCCAGCGTGATCCGCGACCTGGTGACCGGCAAGGTGTTTCGTCCCTGATCTCAGTCGAGTAACAGGCGCAGTTGCCGCGCCAGGGCATCGATCTGGAACGGCTTGGCCAGCGAGGGCTCGCCATTGGGCGTCGGTCGCTCGGCGTGGCCGCTGACGAACAGCACCGGCAGCCCCGGCCAGCGCTCGCGCAGGCGTTCGGCCAGCTCGGCACCATCGAGATCCGGCAGGCCGAGATCGGTGATCACCAGATCACAGGGCTGGTCACCCTCGACCAGGGTTAGCGCCGCCGAGGCGCTGGCGGCCGTGCGCACGCGATAGCCCAGCTCGGTGAGCATCTCGCGCAGCAGCAGCCGTACCGAGACATCGTCCTCCACCAGCAACAGCCGTTCGCCGCGGCTCTGGGCGATGGCCGCCTGGGGCTCCGTGGCCGCGGCCGGCGTCTCGGGCTGGGCGCAGGGCAGCCACAGGCTGACCCTGGTCCCCGTGCCCGGTGCGCTTTCCAGGGTGACATGGCCGCCGGATTGCTTGATGAAGCCATAGAGCATGGACAGGCCCAGGCCGGTGCCCTGGCCGATGGGCTTGGTGGTGAAGAAGGGATCGAAGGCTCTATCCACCACCTCGGCCGGCATGCCGCTGCCGGTATCGGCGATAGTCAGGCGCACGTAGTCGCCGGGCGGCAATTCGTGCTCGGCGGCCAGGTCGGTGAGGCGATCGAGGCCGGTTTCCAGGGTCAGGCGGCCACCATCGGGCATGGCGTCGCGGGCGTTGATCACCAGGTTCAGCAGGGCATTCTCCAGCTGGTTGGTGTCGGTGCGGGCCGGCGGTAGCTGGGGGCTGAGACGACTGCGCAGGGTGATCCGCTCGCCGAGGGTGCGCTGGAACAGTTCTTCCAGCGACAGGATCAGGTCGTTCACGTCCACCGGGCGCGGGTCCAGGGTCTGCCGGCGGGCGAAGGCCAGCAGCCGATGGGTCAGGGCGGCGGCGCGGGTGGCGGACTGCTCGGCGGTGTCCAGGTAGCGTTGCAGGTTGTCATGGCGGCCCTGGTCCAGGCGCCGGCGGAGCAATTCCAGCGAGCCACTGATACCGGTGAGCAGGTTGTTGAAGTCATGGGCGATGCCGCCGGTAAGGTGGCCGATGGCTTCCATCTTCTGCGCCTGGCGCAGCGCCGCCTCGGCATTCTGTAGGGCCAGGGCGGCGTCGTGCTCGACGGTGATGTCGCGGCCGAACACATAGATGCGGCCATCGTGATCGGCGGTGGCCTTCCACATCATGTGGCGCCACTGGCCGCCGCGGGTACGCAGGCGACCGGGCAGGTCGCTGAGCACTTCCCCATGGCGCAGCGCGGCCAGGCGCGGGAATACCGGGGGATCCTCGGGGTGTTCCAGCGAGGTGGGCGGCTGATGGCGCAATTCCTCGTCGTCCCAGCCCAGGGTGCGGCTCCAGGCCGGGTTGCGACTGAGCCAGCGTTGGCCCTGGATCACCCCGAGCAGGTCGTCGGCCACCCGCCACATGCGGTCGCGTTCGACGGTGCGTTCGTGGACGCGCTGTTCGAGCAGCTCGGCCAGGCGCCGCAGGCGATGTTCGGCCATGCGGATCTCGCTGACGTCGGTGTGGACCCCGACCCATTCGCAGACCACGCCGTTCTCGCGGATCGGCAGGGCGCGCACGCTGAAGGTGCGCCACTGGCCGTCGCGGCAGCGCAGCCGATGCTCGTCGTGGAAATTCACCTGTTGCTGCACGGCCAGGCGCCAGCGGCGCAGGGATCGCGACGCATCCTCGGGATGCAGGGCGTCGGCCCAGCCTTCCCGCTGGTACTGGGCGTAGCTCTGGCCGGTCAGGGCGCTCCAGGCGGGCTGTTCGCCCAACAGATGACCCTGGGCGTTGGTGGTCCAGACTACCCCCTGTACCGCTTCCACGGCATTACGAAAACGCTGGTTGGACAGGTGCAGCGCCGCCTCGGCCTGCTTGCGCTGGGTGAGGTCGACCACCACCAGGCTCACCGAGAGTTCCTGGCCGAGCTCCGACTGCAGTGGTGAACCGTGCAGGCTGACCCAGACCACCGAACCGTCGGGCCGCAGGAAGCGCTGGTCCAGCTTGAAGCTGTCACCCCGGTCGCGCAGGGTCGCCAGGCTGCGTTCCAGCGCGGCTCGGTCGTCGGCATGGGTCTGGGCCTGCAGACTCTGCTCCAGCACCCCGACCTCGTTGCGGCCGAGCAACTCGCAGTAGCGCCGATTGGCGAGCAGGATACGGCCGCAGGCGTCGGTCTGGCAGATGCCCACCGCGGCCTGGTTGATCAGGCTGGCCAGGCGCGCGCTGTGCTCGCGCAGGGCATTCTCGGCGTCTACCCGTTGCTGGACGTCATCGAACAGGGTGACCGAGGCGATGACTTCGCCATGGGAGGAGCGCACCGGCGCGCTGGACACCTCCAGCAGCCGAATGCTGCCGTCGGGACGACGGTAGCGCATCAACTCGGGAGCCACCGCCTGGCCGCTGCGCAGCACCCGTACCGTGGGATAGTCGTCCACCGCATAGGGCTGGCCGTTGGCGTGCAGGGCGCCGATGGCCTGGTAGCGCTCGTCCAGGGTCTCCCCTTCCGGGCACCTGCCCAGGAGGACATCGACGCGGTCATTGAGCATCACCGCCTTCTCGCTGCCCGCTTCGGTGATGGAAATCCCCAGCGGCGCCTGTTGCAGCACGCTGGCCAGCAGGCCCTGCTCCAGCGACAGGCGCTGTTCGAGGTGCTGCAGCTGATCGCGCTGGCGCTGGCGCTCCAGCAGCGTGCCGAGCAGCAGGGCCAAGGGCTCCAGCAGCACGCGGGTATCGGCATCGCCGGCCGGCGCGCTCAGCTGCAGATAGCCCAGGGGCTGGGCCGGTGGGCCGAGCGGGATGAGTGACGAATCGGCGGCCGGGTCGCCGCCGTCGGTAGCCCCCAGCACCCGCGCCTGGGAATCGTTGGCGAGATCGCGCAGGGCCTGGGTGGCGCACAGGCGCAAGGCGCCCAGGTCGGTCGTACCGTTCAGCCGGCGTGACCATTCGCTCAGCGCCTGCAGGC
>CAUQPA010000458.1:0-4273 GCA_963519325.1 uncultured Pseudomonas sp.
CGTATCGCCCGGGCCGAGCAGGCATGGGTGAAACTCGCCGCCCAGGGTATCGCCGAACTCCTGGCTCAGCAGGGCCTGAAGCCAGCCGATATCCGCGCCGTGGGCAGCCATGGCCAGACCATCCGCCACCTGCCCGCCCAGGGCTATACCCTGCAGATCGGCGATGCCGCCCTGCTGGCCGAACTGACCGGCATCGACGTCATCGCCGATTTCCGCCGCCGCGACCTGGCCGCCGGTGGCCAGGGTGCGCCCCTGGTACCGGCCTTCCATGCCGATCTCTTCGGCCAGGAGCGTCCGCGCGCGGTGCTCAACATTGGCGGGTTCAGCAACGTGACCCTGCTGGCGCCGGGCCTGCCGGTGCGTGGCTTCGACTGCGGACCGGGCAATGTGCTGCTGGATGCCTGGATCCACCATAGCCAGGGACTGCACTTCGACGCCGATGGCGCCTGGGCGGCGCAGGGACAGGTCGTGCCGACGCTGTTGCAGCGCCTGCTGAGCGATCCCTTCTTCACAAAGAGCGGGCCGAAGAGCACCGGCCGCGAGCATTTCAATCTTTCTTGGCTGCAACAGCAGCTGGGGCAGCAGGCCGGCCTAGCGCCGGCGGATGTCCAGGCGACCCTGGCCGAGCTGAGCGCCCGCAGCATCGCCGACAGCATCCGTGCCGCCCAGGCGGTGGACGAGGTGCTGGTCTGTGGCGGCGGCGCGCACAACCAGGATCTGATGGCGCGCCTGGCCCGTCACCTGACACCGGCCGCGGTACTCAGTACCGAGGCCTACCAGGTATCGCCGGACTGGATGGAAGCCATGGCCTTCGCCTGGCTGGCCCATAGATTCTGCGAGCGCCTGCCCGGCAACTGCCCCGAGGTCACCGGAGCCCGTGGACTCCGGGTGCTGGGTGCGCTCTATCCGCGCTAAGGCAAACGCTGCGCCCGATCAGATGGAGAAGGACTGACCACAGCCGCAGGTGGTGGCGGCGTTGGGGTTCTTGATGACGAAGCGCGAGCCTTCCAGGCCTTCCTGGTAGTCCACCTCGGCACCGGCGAGATACTGGAAGCTCATGGGATCGACGACCAGGTGCACGCCGTCGCGCTCGATGACGGTGTCGTCGTCGGCGGAGTCTTCATCGAAGGTGAAGCCGTACTGGAAGCCCGAGCAGCCGCCACCCGTGACGAAGACGCGCAGCTTCAGGCGGGGATTGCCCTCTTCCTCGATCAGGTTCTTCACCTTGGTAGCCGCACCCAGGGTGAACTGCAGGGGGGTCGGGGTGAAGGTTTCAATGGTCATTGCCGTAGTCTCCCGGCTTGCGCCGAACACAATTCAGTGCCGAAATTATCCGCTTGCCCCAGCAAAAGGGTCAACTATTGTGCGACCGCGGGATGCCAGCCGGGACGACTGGAGTGAATGACTTGCCGGCAGCGCCACTCTAATATCGCGCCGCCTGATAAGGAGAACGCCCCGATGCTCTATCTTTGGTTGAAAGCCTTCCACCTGATCGCCCTGGTCTGCTGGTTCGCCGGCCTGTTCTATCTGCCACGCCTGTTCGTCTATCACGCCCAGAGCAGCGATAGCCTGAGCCATGAGCGCTTCTGCCTGATGGAGCGCAAGCTGTACCGCGGCATCATGCTGCCGGCGATGATCCTGACGCTGGTGTTCGGTATCGGCCTGCTGGTGATCAATCCGAGCTGGCTGACCCAGGGCTGGATGCACACCAAGCTGGCACTGGTGGTGGTGCTGATCGGTTATCACCATGTCTGCGGCGCCATGCGCAAGAGGTTCGAGCGCGGCGAGAACAAGCGCAGCCATGTGTTCTATCGCTGGTTCAACGAGGTACCGGTACTGGTCCTCATCGCCATCGTCATCCTGGTGGTGGTCAAGCCCTACTAGGTCCGTCGCCTTCCGAGGCGGACCCCGCCGGTGACCGGCCTGATCTGGAGAAAGCAGTATGCAGCGTTATGCCCTGGTAACCGGTGCCTCGTGCGGGATCGGCCTGGCCCTGGCCGAGGCCCTGGCGCGGCGTGGCCAGCCCCTGATCCTGCTGGCGCGGCGCAAGGACAAGCTGGAGAGCATCGCCGCCGAGCTGGCCCAGCGCTTCGACGTCGAGGTGCTGTACCGGGTCTGCGACCTGGCCGAGCCGCTGCACCTGACCGGCCTGCTGCATGAACTGGAGCAGAGCGAGAGGGCCATCGGCCTGCTGGTCAACTGCGCCGGGATCGGCAGCGGCGGCGACTTTCTCGCCGCCGACTGGCCGCGGGTGCAGGAGCAGCTGGAGCTGAACATCCTGGCGCTGACTCGCCTGTGCCATGCCCTGGGCCAGCACATGGCGATCCAGGGGGGTGGGCAGATCCTCAACGTCGCCTCCACCGCCGCCTTCCAGCCCATTCCCTACATGAGCAGCTATGCGGCGACCAAGGCCTATGTGCTGCATTTTTCCGAAGGCCTGCGCGAAGAACTCAAGGGGCGCGGGGTGTCGGTGTCGGTGCTCTGTCCCGGCCCGACCCGGACCGCCTTCTTCAAGAACGCCGGCCTGCACACCGGGCGCATGGAGCAGGGCAAGCTGCTGATGTCCGCCGAAGAGGTGGCACTGGCGGCGGTCAAGGGACTGGAGCGCCGCCAGGCGGTGATCGTGCCCGGCTGGCGCAATCGGCTGGGCAGCCTGTTGCCGCGCTTCTTCCCGCGCGCCCTCACCCGCTCGGTGGCGTTACGGATCGGCAAACTGTTCCAGCCGGCGTAACGGTGATCCCGCCCGCGGCACCTGACCCCGGGCGGCGGCCGCTGGTACACTCGACATCCATCCAGCCAGCAGGAGATCGACGTGGATTGTCTGTTCTGCAAGATCGTCGCCGGGGACATTCCGGCCAAGGTGCTCTACGAGGACGACCAGGTCATGGCCTTCCATGACATCGCCCCGCAGGCGCCGGTGCACTTCCTGGTCATCCCCAAGAAGCACATCGCGACCCTCCACGACCTCAGCGAGGCCGACGACAAGCAACTCGCCGGGCACATCCTCTTCACCGCCCAGCGCTTGGCCCAGGAACAGGGCTGCGAAAAAGGCTTCCGCGTGGCGATGAACTGCAACGCCCTGGGTGGCCAGACGGTCTATCACATCCATATGCATGTGCTGGGCAAGCGGCAGATGACCTGGCCGCCCGGCTAGGTATCCCTCGCCCTTCCATAGCCTGCCAAGGAGATCATCGTGAGATCCAAGCGTCTCTACTCCCCGCTCGATCGGCTGCTGATCCAGGCCGATACCGCCCTGCGTACCCTGACGCCCTTCAGCGGCGCCCCGACCCGCAGTTCGCCGGCCATTCCGCTCAAGGACGCCGAGCTGAGCGACGAGGAACGGCGCCATGCCGCCGGCCTCATGCGCATCAACCACACCGGCGAGGTCTGCGCCCAGGCGCTGTACCAGGGCCAGGCGCTGACCGCCAAGCTGCCGGAAGTGCGCGAGGAGATGGAGCGCGCGGCCGACGAAGAGATCGATCACCTGGCCTGGTGCGAGCAACGCATCCGCGCCCTCGGTGAGCGCCCCAGCCTGCTCAATCCCCTCTTCTACGGCCTGTCCTTCGGTATCGGCGCTGGCGCCGGCCTGATCAGCGACCGCTTGAGCCTGGGCTTCGTCGCCGCCACCGAGGATCAGGTGTGTCGTCATCTGGACGAGCACCTGGAGAAGCTGCCGCCGGCCGATGCCAAGTCGCGGGCGGTGCTGGAGCAGATGCGCATCGACGAGGAACAGCATGCCGAGCATGCCCTGGCGGCCGGTGGCTGGCGCTTCCCTTCGCCAATTAAGCAGGGCATGAGCCTGGTGGCCAAGGTGATGACCAAGACTACCTACCGTATCTGAAACGGCACTCGCGCCCATGAAAAAGCCCTGCCTTGGCAGGGCTTTTTGCCGTCTGGTACTTCAGATGTCGAAGAAGACGGTTTCCTGGGGGCCTTGCAGATAGATGTCGAAGCGATAGGCCAGGCGGCCGTCGATCTCGCAGCGACGCGCCAGCAGGGTGCCGCGGCGCTCCGGTTCCGGTAGGTTGTAGACCGGGCAGCGGGCGTTGGCCTCGGCTTCGTCGTCGAAGTAGAGGCGCGTCTGCAGGTGGATGTTGATACCGCGGGCGAACAGGGTGACGTTGATGTGCGGGGCCATGGGCTGGCCGCGCTGGTCGCTCACCTGGCCGGGCTTGACGGTATGCAGCGTCCAGTCGCCGGCATCGAAGGTGGTGGCGGTGCGGCCGAAGCCGTTGAAGGCCTTCTCGACGTCATAGACCGGATCGTAGTGCCC
>CAUQPA010000459.1:0-4261 GCA_963519325.1 uncultured Pseudomonas sp.
CCGGGCCTGACCCTGATGAACCGCTACCTCAGCGGCGACAACGTGCACACCGGCACCATCACCGACGGCAAGGAATGGGGCCGCGAATCCGAGGTGCAATACGAGGTGCAGAGCGGCCCGCTGAAGAAGCTGCTGATCCGCTGGCGCAACTCCAGCATGAGACGCGACTACAGTGCCAGCGGATCCTTCGACGAGAACCGCATCATCCTCAACTATCCGCTCTCGATCTTGTAAACGAGCCGGTAGCGTTAAGGGCATCGCCAGTGATCAAGGCGAACAGCTGATCATTGGCGACGCCATCAGATCCGCTCTAGTTGGGCGCGACGTCTTTGCCGTCACGGACTAGACGAAGGAAGTCGAGCATCTTCTTCAGATTCCCTGCCGTCTCAAATTCCGGCCCCCCATGCTGGGCGCCAGAAATTTGCTCATAGCTGACCGAGGCGCCCTTCTGCTCGAGGGCTTTCACAAGCAGCTTCGCCTGTCCCGAACCTACTGCACAGTCATGGCTACCATTCTGTATGAAGAAAGGCGTGGCCTGGCGGCTAGCGTAGGTCGCAGGATTGGCTTGAGCGACTTTCTCGGGAAGAGAAGGGAGTGGTCCCCCGATATACTTGGATTCAAAGCTATCGGCTGAATCATGTGTAGCGCTCCCCGGGCAACCTTGCTCCTTGAGCATGGTGTCTATTTTCAGGAAGTCCACAGGAGGGTAGTGCGCGATGACGGCGAAAGGCTTGATGTCTATCGAGGTGGCGAGCCCTTGCTTGAATAAGGGCTCGCCGTAGGCGGTGCCTGCCAGGGCGGCGATATTGGCACCGGCAGATTCACCGTACACACCAATCTGATTTTGGTTGAGGTCGAGCGCTTTGGCGTTTTTCCTCAGATACGCAATCGCCTGAAACGCATCCTGGACGGCTGCCGGAAACTGCGCTTCGTCAGAAAGCCTGTAGTTTATCGAGGCTACCGCGTAACCACCCTTCAAAAAGCCTTTGACCAAATTGGCGCTTGCCATTTCCTTGGTGCCGAACTTGAATCCCCCACCATGGATGTACACGAGGACCGGGAAGGGACCGTCCCCGGTAGGCAGATACAAGTCGAACTTTTGCGCGTCGGATGAGTGTGCGTAGGCGATATTCGCTTTCGTGGGTTGCATACCTTCCTGTTTCACAGAGGGTGTCATCACTATTCCCGCAGGAGGTCCTGGGAGACTGTTGCTGCACGCAGATATTAGGATCGTGGACAAAAGGGACGTGATTAAAATGGAAGTCTTCATGCTAGTTTAGGTCTTTGCTATTAATTAAGGTGCAGGGGGAGAGGCTCGTAGTCTTTCAAGCTTCATTGATCGGCGCCGCCCCTACACCATTCGGCAGCGCAGCAGCTACAGAGCGAATGGCGGTCATGAGCGCTATTGCCGCTGGCGAAGGCAGGGCACCGTTACGTTGAATCAGGCCAATGGATCTCTTCGTACCCGTCAGCGGAATATCGAGAGGCGCGAGGGCATGGCTGGCCAGCTCGTAATCCATCTGGTGCGCTGAAACGACGGCGAGCAGATCGGAATTCATTAGCAGTCCTCTGATGACGGCGAGGTCTCCGGTCTCCACCGCGGCGCGAGGAAGCGTCTGTCCGGCCTGAGCGAGATGCTGATCGAATAGCTCGCGAGAGGGCGACCCGGTGCGAGGCAGTATCCAGTGCGAGTCGTGGAGGTCTTCCATGGCCAACTTCCGGTCGGACAGTGGATGGCCAGCGCGCGCTACGACCAACAGCTCCTCGGTGAGTAGCGGCTCGCCGTACAGGTCACTGGCATACCCGCTGGGCCGCAGTGCACCCAGGATGAAATCGAGATCACCGTAGCGTAGATCCGTTGCGAGCGTCTCGAAGGCACTTTCATTGGTCACGACCTGAACCCTGGGATGTGCGGATATCAGACGCAAGACAGCATCCGGCAGCATCGTCGTGCGGCACAGCGGGAGGGCACCAACCGCTACTCGACCCTCGAGTTGGCCGTTCAAGGCGGCAAGATCGCTATCCAGGTGACGCAGTTCGTTGACCGCTCGACGAACCGACACCGACATTTCGCGACCGGCACGGGTAGGCAGCAAGCCTTTAGGCGAGCGCTCGAACAGCAGCGTTCCTGTTCCTCCCTCAAGCACCTTGATCGCGGCGCTCACGGCCGGCTGCGTCAGGCCGAAGAGGCTGGCGACCGTCTGCATATGGTGCGTATCGCAGAGCTTTATGAAGATTTCCAAGCGCCTGGTATGCAGGAGGTACAGCGGTTCGACAGCGACCTTGTGCGGCACATCGAGCAGTGACGGAACCCGGTTGAGTTCATCCAGGGCGCGCTGAGCGCGCGGGCGGATGCAAGCTCCCTGGGCAGTGAGACGCATACCGTTCGCATGCCTTTCGAACAGCGGCGCGCCCAGACGTAGCTCCAGATCTCGGATGGCTCGGGTGACCACCGATTGAGCGCGATAGAGCGTGTCGGCCGCGCGGGACACGCTCTCGTGCTGCGCAACGCGGAGAAAGGCACGTAACTGCATCAGGTTGGGGAGCTCACGCATCAGCATCTGCCTCTGAGACCGAGGCCCACTATGTCTCGCTCAGTGACATAAGTAAAACGTATACCCCCTGTGCTCAATCGCAGTAGGCCGGGCACCAGCCCCATGCGAGCCTCTAGCGAAACAACAGGAGTACCTTCCATGAATTCGAGTTCCCCCCGGACCGCACTGGTCGTCAGCGCCCACTCTGCCGACTTCGTCTGGCGCGCTGGCGGCGCTATCGCCTTGCATGCGCAGCAAGGCTATCAGGTGCACGTCGTTTGCCTGTCCTTCGGTGAGCGTGGTGAGTCCGCCAAATTGTGGCGCAAGGGCGAGATGACTGAAGCGCGGGTCAAGGCCGCTCGCCGTGAGGAGGCGCAGGCGGCAGCGGAGATTCTGGGTGCCAGCATCGAGTTCTTCGACATCGGGGACTACCCCATGCGCGCAGACAAGGAGGTGCTTTTTCGCCTGGCGGATGTCTTCCGCCGCGTGCAACCCGAGTTCGTCCTGACTCACTCCTTGAAAGATCCGTACAACTACGATCACCCCTTGGCCACGCACCTGGCGCAGGAAGCACGGATCATCGCTCAGGCCGAGGGCTATCGCCCTGGTGAGCCCATCATCGGGGCTCCGCCGGTCTATCAGTTCGAGCCGCACCAGCCGGAGCAGTGCGAATGGCGCCCTGACGTTCTGCTCGATATCACCGACGTCTGGGACAAGAAATTCGCCGCTATCCAGTGCATGGCCGGGCAGGAACACCTGTGGGAGTACTACACCCGGGTCGCCCTGCAGCGCGGTGTGCAGGCCAAGCGCAACGTCGGCATCACCTCGGCCAAGAACATTGTCTACGGCGAGGGATATCAGAGCATCTTCCCGCGCGTGACGGAGAATCTGTCGTGAGCAGCCTGGTAGGCAGGACGGGCGTCGTGGTACGCCATATCGAGCGCGCCGCGCTGAATGTGCTGGATCGGCTGGCGGTGCATGGGGTCGCTACCGTGCATGAAGCCCAGGGTCGTAAGGGTCTGTTGAATCCCGGATTGCGCCCGATCCAGCGCGACGTAGGGATCGCGGGCAGTGCGGTGACGGTGCTCGTGGCGCCGGGAGACAACTGGATGTTTCACGTTGCCGTAGAGCAGTGTCAGCCAGGCGATATCCTCGTGGTGGCACCCAGCTCTACCTGCCATGACGGCTACTTCGGCGATCTGCTGGCGACCTCTTTGCAGGCTCGCGGCGTTCGAGGCCTGGTGGTCGATGCGGGTGTCCGGGATACCCGAACCCTGCGGGAAATGGGCTTCGCCGTCTGGTCGAGCGCCATCAATGCCCAAGGCACGGTCAAGGAAACGCTGGGGTCGGTAAACGTGCCGCTGCTCTGCGGCGGTCAGCTGATCCAGCCGGGTGACGCCATCATCGCCGACGACGATGGCGTCGTCGTGGTCAGACGTCTGGAGGCAGAGACCGTCTTGGCGGCTGCCGATCGCCGCGCTGCGGCAGAAGAGGAAAAACGCCAGCGCCTGGCCGCCGGGGAACTCGGGCTGGACATCTATGCCATGCGCCCCCGTCTGGCTGAAAAAGGCTTGCGGTACGTGGATCACCTGGCTGACCTGGAGGACTAGAGATGCCGCAGACTCGGATACCTTGCGTGCTCATACGCGGGGGGACGTCCAAGGGGGCGTTTTTCCTGGCGGCTGACCTGCCCGAAGAGCGGGACCAACGGGCCCGGGTCCTGCTGG
>CAUQPA010000460.1:0-4244 GCA_963519325.1 uncultured Pseudomonas sp.
CCTAGTGACCCTGCGCAATCCCACCAGCCCCTTCAGCTTCGTCAATTACCTGCGTGAGCAGGGCCGCCTGGTGGACTTCATCAACCTGGGCACCTTCTATCCCTGCCGACTGGAATTCAATGACTATCTGCGTTGGGTCGCGGGCCACTTCGCGGGCCAGGCGGCTTATGGCCAGACGGTGGTCGCCGTGGAGCCGGTGGCCAGCGGCCAGGGCGTGGATACCCTGCGTGTGCGAGCCCATGACACCGAGGGGCGTGAGCAGGAATACCTGACGCGCGCCCTCGCGCTGAGCACCGGCGGAACCCCGCGCTTCCCGGCACAATTTGCCGCTCTACGCGAACATCCCCGGGTGTTCCACCACGCGCACTACGTTGCGCGGATGGCCGATCAGCCTTGTACCCGCCATCAATCCATGCGCATTGCCGTCATCGGGGGTGGCCAGAGCGCGGCGGAGGCCTTCATCGACCTCAACGATAGCTTCCCTTCGGTGCAGGTCGACATGATCCTGCGGGCGGCGGTGCTCAAGCCGGCCGATGACAGCCCCTTCGTCAACGACATCTTCTCGCCGAACTACACCGACCTGGTGTTCAACGAGCCGGCCAGCGAACGTCAGAAACTCATTGCCGAGTTCCAGAACACCAACTACTCGGTAGTGGACCTGGACCTCATCGAGCGCATTTACGGCATCTTCTATCGGCAGAAGGTCGCTCGTCAGGCACGCCATGGCTTCCTCTGCCGCCGCCAGATCGAGCGCGCCGAGGCAGATGCGGAGGGCGTCGAGTTGACCCTGAGGGACACCGCCACCGGCGACGTCCATCGCCATCGCTACGATCTGGTCATCCTGGCCACGGGTTACGAACGCACCTCTCATCAACGCCTGCTGGCCCCGCTGCGTGACTACCTGGACGAGATTCCGGTCGTAGCCCGGGACTATCGGGTTCACACCGACCCACAATTGCGCGCCCCTATCTATCTGCAGGGCTTCAGCCAGACCAGCCACGGCTTGAGCGACACCCTGCTGTCGGTTTTGCCCTTACGCGCCGAGGAGATCGCCAATTCGCTATTTTCCCACTGGCAGAAGGCGGGTATCCAAAGTCAGCCATTAGCGCAACGGACCGCGTGATGCTGGGTCAGCGAACTCTGCCATGTCCTGATGGCCGCAACTTGAGTCTGGATGACGACAGCGGCTTGGTCCTGCTGAATGGCCAGCCACTGCTGCGTTGCCGAAGACAGGCGGATCAATGGTTTCTTGAGCTGCTGGGTGATCCTGCATTGGCCTTGTGGGCGTTTGGGTATTGGCAGTTTAGTCAGGCAGATGCGCCCGAGCAGGTGAGCATCGTGCTGGAGCACGGGGCTATCAACGCTGTTCCCTTAGGTCTATTGCATTTGCATGGCGACGGGGTATGGCAGCTGGATCGATCCATGTTCTGGCAACGGCCCTGGCCGTGGCAGCAAGGTAACGCCAGCGAAGGCTTTCCTCAGCGTTTTGTCATGACTGGAGAGAAGCGTCATCCCCGCCGGCCGCCAAAGCCTCAGGGTGAAGTCTATCGTCGCTTCGACACGGCCTTGGGCTGCTGGATTTCGCTAAGAGCACTGGTGGTCGATCAGGATCTATCGCTGTTCCATCGTTGGCAGAACCATCCACGAGTCAATGCCTTCTGGAGTGAGGCGGGAACTGTGCTCGAGCACCAGGATTATCTGGCCAACTTGGCGGCAGATCCTCATGTGTACCCTCTCATTGGTTGCTTCGACGATCAGCCCTTTGGTTACTTCGAGGTCTACTGGGCCAAGGAAGATCGCATAGCGCCCTTCTACGCAGCGGCAGACTATGACCGTGGCCTGCACATGCTAGTAGGGGAAGAGCGTCATCGGGGGCCGCACAAGGTGCGAAGCTGGCTACCCGCACTGGTACACCATCTGTTCCTAGCGGACAGCCGTACCCAGCGGGTGGTCGCTGAGCCTCGAGCTGATAACGCACGGATGATCGGTTATCTGCAACAGCTGGGCTTCTGGCAGGAAAAGACCTTCGATTTTCCGCACAAACGGGCGGCGCTGATGGTGCAGAGTCGCGAGCGTTTCTTCACGGAGTGCAAGCTGCGCTGACTTTGATAAATTCGACCGAGCGGGCTTCGTCTAGGCAGGAGGTTATCGTGTCTACCTGCCGTCCCGGAGTCCGCCATGTCGTCACCCCGCTTCAAGATCTCCCTGCTAGGTCTGCTGATCGCCACCGCTGGCTTGGCAGGGTGTACCGCTACTCGTGATATGCAACGTCCTGAGGCTGCTGCTGCGCGTCCCACAGCATCCACCACCTTCTGGCGCCAGGACGGTTATCAAGGGCTTTACGAGCTCGTCGGTGATTTCTCGCACAACGAGTTGTTCGTCGCGGCGAGTCCCTCCTTCGACGAGCACAGCAGCGGGGTAATCTATCGACTGGACCCGGGCACGCTCGCTGCGGTGCAAACGATCCAGCTCCTCGAACGGCCATTCGCCTTGGCCCTTAATGCCCGTACTCGCACCCTTTACGCCGGTCTCACCCTGGATGGCAGCCTGGCTGAACTCGACGCTGACAGCGGCCAGGTCAGGCGTATCCTCAAGCTCGCGCAACCCGAGCGCGATGCTGATGGCGTAGTCGCTACACCCCATACCCGCAAGGTGGTAGTGGACGAGGCCAGTGGGCTGATCTTTATCAGCAGTCCAGGCGAACGGGGTCGGGTCTGGATCGTCGATGGCAAGACCTTCACCCTCAAGCATACGGTGAAGACGGGGCTGTGGACGGCAGGGCTGGCGTACGACGCTGCCAGCGGATTGCTCTATGCCAGCCAGGGAGGGCGCGACGAGCTGGTGGCCATCGATCCGGCTAGCGGTCAGATCCGCACGCGCTATCGCACTGGAGACACCAACAGCGATGAACCCAAGGCGTCCCGTCACTTCCTGCTCAACATGGCGATGGACGCCAAGGCACACCGGCTCTACATGACCGATTCCAATAGCGGTGACATCCTGACCTTCGACCTGGCCAGCGGTCGCTTTGGCGCGCCCATCGCCACCGGGGTCAAGGGACTGCTGGACATCAAGGTGCTGCCCACGACCGGTCGCTTGGTCGCCACCTACCGTGGCAGTGGTCACGGCGAGCCCCGCGGCTCGGGCGGAGTCCTGGTATACGATCTCGCCAGTCAGCGGCTGCTGCGCAACGTTTCCCTGCCGGTGCACCCCAACAGCCTAGCCGTTGCCCCTGACGAGAAAGCCGTCTACCTGACGGTGAAGGCACCCCTCGATCGCAAGCATGAACTATGGCGGGAGAATGGAAGCGATGGAGTGGTGCGGTTGGGGCTTTGAGGCGCCGAGGTCACAATATGATCGAGGGCTCGGCCAGCCCTTGATTGGTCGCCACGACGATCACGAGTTACTTCGATACCTCGTGATCGTCGTCCGTTACCTCAGAATTTGTAGCTCAGCGAAGCTTCGACATTGCGCGGGGTCCCCCAAATGCCCTGGCCATACCAATTCACCGCTGTCTGGTATTCCTTGTCGAACAGGTTGTTGAGATTCAATTGTGCGGAAAGCTGGGGAGTAACGTCATAGCGAGCCATTAGGCTGGCCAATAGGTAGCCAGGTTGCTCCTGGCGTTCGCCGTTAGGGCCAATATTGTCGTAGTAGATACGGCTCTGCCAATTGGCTCCGCCTCCCACCTTCAGCTGGTGCCAGGTACCAGGGAGCTGGTAAGTGGTAAACAGCCGTACCATGGTTCTGGGCTGATAGGTGTTCACATGACGGTCTTCGGCATCCCTGGCGCTGTAGTGAGTAGCGAAGAAGAATGCCTGCCAGCCGGCTGCAAGCTCACCTGATACCTCAAGCTCCAGGCCCTTTGAGGTGGCGCCATCGGTGGAATAGTAGGCGGGACTATCAGTTCCTGGCACCAGGTAACCGGTATCCTGTTGGCCGAGCTTATCCTGGACGATCTTGAAGGCCGAAAGCGCGGCGTTGAGTCGACCATCGAGAAACTCCGCCTTGATACCAGTTTCGTAGGCGTTTCCTGTCACAGGTTCAAGCCAACCACCACTGCGATCCCGGTAGTCTTGGAAATTGAAGATGCTGGTATAGCTGGCATAGACCGAATAGGTCTGGTTGATGCTGTAGACCAAGCCTGCGTAGGGGATGAACTTATGGTCCTGATATTCATAGGCACCCGAGGAGGCCCATCCGGCACCTTCACGCTCGTAGCGAGTGAAGCGCCCGCCCAGGAT
>CAUQPA010000461.1:0-4229 GCA_963519325.1 uncultured Pseudomonas sp.
GAGGGTGGCCAGGGCGGCGATCACCCACGTCAGCACGTGGGGGGTAGTGATGATGGATCCCATCTAAGACTCGTTCCTTACCGTCGATCCGCGAGGTGGGCTCTCGCCCACCTCACCATTTGCGGCCGTTGCGATTGGGCCCCAACTGGGTACCCAGGACGCCCTTGGCCTGCCATTCGCCCAGATGGGTGCGATCCGAGCCCCAGTCGCCCGGCGCGGCAGCAGCGCGCGGCTGGCTAGCCAGTTCGATCCGATCGCTATCCTCGCTGCCCCGTGCATCCCGTACCCGCACCTGCACGCAGCGGGTGCCCTCGGGCAAGGGGCGATCACCCCGATAGCGGCCCCTGGGGAGAGGCTCCAGCGGCCACCAGGGACCGTCGTCGCACTGCCACTCGCAGCGCTCCAGCTCGGTCTCGGCCAGCACCAGGACGCGGCACTCGCTGCCCTCGGCATCGGCCGTCCCGTTCAGCCGGGTATCCCCCGGCGCGGTGATCTGCACCCAGGGCCCGGCCTGTTCACATTCGCGGAAGCGCCAGCTCACCGCCGGGCCATCCAGGGTGACCAGGGCGAATCCTACACCGCCTTCTTCGATCTGGCCGGTGGATCGGCACGCGGCGTAGAGCACACCGCCGTCATGGGCCAGCTCGTTGTAGTGGGTATGACCGATTTCCACCAGCCGTACCGGGCCTTCGTGCAGCAGGCGCGCCACCCGCTCCGCTTCGCCGTCCCCCTGCAGGTCCGCCGGATAGCTGTGCATGAAAACCACGCACTGGCGCTCCTGCCGGGTCGCCTCCTGCAGCTCCCGCTCCAGCCATTGCAGCTGCTCGGCGCCCAGGCGGAAATCCGGCCCGCCGCTACCGGGCCCGCACATGTCGAGGAACAGGCAACGCACCCCACCCACGTCCTTGGCGTAGGGCAGCCGCGGCACCTGCAGCTCCGTATAGAAGGGACCGAGATCGCCACCTTCCATGTCGTGATCGCCGGTGATCACCGCGACTGGCAGCGGAAACTCGCTCAGCCACTGGCGCAGCAGCCGGTACTGCTCCGGCGTGCCGTTGTCGGCGTTGTCACCGGGAAGGAAGACGAAATCCAGCTCTTCCCGCGTCCGCAACCGCTGCAGGATGGCCTGCAGGTCCCGAGCGTTGTCCGCCTCGGCGGTGGTCAGGTGCAGATCGCCGATATGGACGAAGGCGAGAAAGTCACGCACGTCGCTCATCTCAACCTCCCATCACGGAGCCGGTTGGCTGGTTGGTCCCGGACACCACCTGCTCGTCGCGGGTTTCCGGCATCAGCAGCAGGTAGAGCACGAAGCCCACCCCGGCGATGGCCGCCAAGGTGGTGAAGGCCGCCGCGTAGCCGAAGTGGACGATGATGATCCCGGCGATGGTGGCGCTGATGGCGGCGCCTAGCCCTTGGGCGGTGGCGATGGCGCCCTGGCTGACATTGAAGCGGCCGCTGCCGCGGGTTAGGTCGGCGACGATCACCGGCATCAGGGCGCCATAGATCCCGGCGCCGACCCCATCGAGCAACTGCACCGCCACCAGGTAGTAAGGGCTGTCGGAGAAGGTGTAGAGCACCCCGCGGATCGCCAGCACGGCGAAGGCGAACAGGAAGATCGGCTTGCGCCCGAAGACGTCAGCCTTGCGCCCGACCAGGATGGCCACCGGCACCATCACGCACTGGGCGGCGACGATGCAGACGGCCACCAGCGAGGTGGCGCTGTCCTTGCCGACGATGTGGGTCAGCTGCTGGCCGACCGAGGTCAGCATGGCGGCATTGGCCAGGTGGAAGATGGCGGCCAGCAGCGCCAGCAGTTGCAGCTTGCGATTGGCCAGCAGCGCCTGCCAGGCCGAGACCGGCTGGGCGTCGCGGGCCCCGCCCTCGTCACCCAGGCCCTGGGCCAGGTCGTCGTCGATCTCGTCCTGGGGCACGCGGATGATGGCGACGATGGAGGCCGCGGCCAGCAAGGCCATCAGCCAGAACACCACGGTGGGCCCGAAGAAGTAGGCCAGGCCGCCGGCCAACGCCGCCGAGACGGCATTGCCGGCATGGTTGAAGCCCTCGTTGCGGCCGATGTGCCGGGTGAAGGCCTTGGGACCGACGATGCCCAAGGTGATGGCCGCCAGCGCCGGAGCGAAGATGGCCGCCGCGGCATGGGCCAGCGACTGGGTGGCGGCCACCACATAGAAATTGGAGACGAAGGGCAGCAATACGCTGCAGACCGTCACCACCAGGGCCGCGACCCCGACCATCAGGCGCTTGTGGCGGGTCCGGTCGATCAGCGCGCCGGCCGGGGTCTGGGCGATCAGCCCGGCGATGCCGGCCAAGGTCATGATGAAACCGGCGGTGGCCTCGTTCCAGCCCTCGCCCGGGCCGCGTACGGCGATCAGGTAGATGGCGAGGTAGGGGCCCAGGCCGTCGCGGACGTCGGCTAGGGTGAAGTTGAGGGCATCCAGGGCATGGCGCGCGCGGTGGGAGGGTTCGGCGCGGGCCCCGGCGGCGGGGGAGCGGGTGTCGGACATGAGCGGGCATCCGTAGCGAGGTGAAGGGTCGCGGGGGCATCCCCACGGCACCTCTCGCCCCGGCCCGCCTGGAACCGCGGGATGACCGAGGATTCTAGCAAACCACCGCTGCCAGGGGAGATTGCAAAATGTGACAGGAACGAAGCGGCGCTAGTGCCGTGGCCTGATGAAAGAAATGCCTCTAACACGCCACTTTCCGCAAATATTCACATTTCGCCGGGCTGGCCGTCACCCCTGCTTGCTGACGGCCACCCCCCGCCTCAGGCGACCTGCCGCGCCGGCGCTCCATCGACCTCGGCATGGGCCAGGACCACCGCGCTGCCCTCCTCGCTGCGCGGGCGCAGCATCGACAGCAGGTTGGCCTCGATGGTGGCACACAGCTTGTCCATGGTGATCTGGTGCTGGCTGTCGGCGAAGGGCGCCTGCAGATCGCTGCCGATGCGCTCCAGTGCCAGCAGCATGAAGCCGACCACGGTGGACACCAGCGGGGTGAACCAGCCCAGGGTCGACACCAGTCCCAGCGGCATGGCGATGCAGAACAGGAAACTGAACAGCTGGGGGAAGCAGACGTAGGGATAGGGCAAGGGGGTGTTGGCGATGCGCTCCATGCCGCCCTGCCAGTTGGACATGTCCACCAGGGTCTCTTCCAGGCGCGCCAGGCGGATGCTGTCCAGGCGGCCCTGGCGATACTCGCTGGCGATCAGCTCGGCGGTCCCGGCGAGGATGTCGTTGGCGAAGTTGAGGCTGCCCTCGGCCAGCGCCAGCTCGTGGCGGGCGAGATAGGGCGCGGCGGCCTGGGCCGGATCCTGGCGCTTGAGCTGGGCACGCAGGGCGTGCAGGTAGCCCATGTGCCGGCGCAGCAGCACCGCCTTGACGCGGTTCTGCCCGGCGCCCCGGTCGTCGATCAGGGTCAGCACCTGGCGGCCGAAGCTGCGCGAGCTGTTGACCATGGCGCCCCACAGGGTCCGCGCCTCCCACCAGCGGCCGTAGGCACTGCTGTTGCGAAAGCTGATCAGCACCACCAGCGCCGAGCACAGCAGGGTCAGGGGCGTGAGCGGCAGGTCGAAGCGGTCGTCGACGAACAGCATGGCGTCCACGGTCACGGCCACGTCCCACAGCAGCAGGCCGAACAGCGACCAGCCGACATAGCTGAAACTGGTACGCAGGAACTCGATCTTCTTGCGGATCGAATGGAGCTGGATCGGACTGGACATGGGGCACTCCCGAACGGCGGCGCGGATGCTGGATTCGCGGTTGCCGGTACCTCCCGTCCCCTCGCCACGGGCCGCTCGACCCGTCGCCGCGCCTCCTCCTGAGCCTGCAACCTGTTCGAGAGACTAGTCGGCGGTCCTTAAGTCAAACTTAATCCAAGGCGACCAGCGGATCATGGCAAAGTGCCGTCGTAGAGCGCTTCGCCCTGCCCCGCAGAGGCTCTGGCCGGGGGCCTGGCGAGCGCTCGACCGCTGATCGGCGTACCTGCTGGCCTTCATCCCCGAAGGCACTCCGGACTCAGTCCCGCAGGCGGGCGGCGAGGCTGGAAAGGTCCTGGGAAACGCCCTGCAGTCGCTCGCTGGCGCTCTGGGTCCGCTGCAGGTCCTCTTCGTTGTGGCGAGCCACGGTGACGATCTCCGCCAGGTTGCGGGCGATGTCCTCGGCCACCGAGGTCTGCTCCTCGGCCGCGGTGGCGATCTGCCGGTTCATGTCGCG
>CAUQPA010000462.1:0-4226 GCA_963519325.1 uncultured Pseudomonas sp.
GTGATGGACAACGAATGAGCGAGGTGTTGGCGTGAACATTAATGCAACCCTGATAGGCCAGTCCGTTGCCTTCTTCATCTTCGTGCTCTTCTGCATGAAGTACGTGTGGCCGCCGATCATCTCGGCGCTGCGTGAGCGTGAGAAGAAGATTGCCGATGGCCTTGACGCTGCCAACCGTGCGGCTCGTGATCTGGAAGTGGCACAGCAGCAAGCCAACCAGAAAGTGAACGAAGCCAAGGGCCAGGCAGCCGAGATCATCGAGCAAGCCAACAAGCGTGCCGCTCAGATCGTCGAGGACGCACAGGCCAAGGCCCGTGCCGAAGGCGACCGGATCAAGGCGCAGGCTCAGGCGGAAATCGAGCAGGAAATCAACAGCGCGAAGGACGCCCTGCGTGCTCGCGTCGGCGTGCTGGCCGTGGCCGGCGCCGAGAAGATCCTCGGATCGACCGTTGATGCCAATGCTCATGCCCAGTTGGTCGACCGACTGGCAGCGGAAATCTAAGCGAGGCCACCAATGGCAGAACTGAACACGCTGGCCCGGCCCTATGCCAAGGCGGCTTTCGAGTTCGCACAGTCCCAGCAGCAGCTGACCCAATGGTCGGCCGCGCTCGGACTGCTCGCCGCGGTATCCCAAGATGGGACCGTGCGCCAGCTGCTTCAGCAGCCGCAGTTGACTGCGGACGCCAAGGCCGGATTGCTCATCGACGTATGTGGCGATCAGCTGGATGCACAGTCCCAGAACTTCGTTCGGACCGTGGCAGAAAACAACCGGATCGACCTGTTCCCGGCCATCGCCGAGATCTACGAGGCGTACAAGGCCGAGCAGGAAAAATCCATCGAGGCGGAAGTCACCAGTGCTTTCGCCCTGAGCGACGAACAGCAAGACAAACTCGCCAAGGCTCTCAGCGCAAGGCTAGGTCGACAAGTGCGACTAAATGCATCCGAGGATGCGAGCCTGATCGGTGGTGTGGTTATCCGCGCCGGCGACTTGGTAATCGATGGCTCCGTTCGCGGCAAGCTCGCGCAACTGGCCGAAGCGTTGAAACCTTGAGTTTGAAGGGGCAGTAGCATGCAGCAACTCAATCCTTCCGAAATTAGTGAAATCATCAAGGGTCGCATCGAGAAACTCGACGTGACCTCGCAAGCCCGCAACGAAGGCACCATCGTCAGCGTCTCCGACGGTATCGTGCGGATCTTCGGTCTGGCCGACGTCATGTACGGCGAAATGATCGAATTCCCCGGCGGCATCTACGGCATGGCACTGAACCTGGAGCAGGACTCCGTCGGCGCCGTGGTCCTGGGTAGCTACCTGGGTCTGGCCGAAGGCATGAGCGCCAAGTGCACCGGCCGCATCCTGGAAGTCCCGGTCGGTCCGGAACTGCTGGGCCGCGTCGTCGACGCCCTGGGCAACCCCATCGATGGCAAGGGTCCGCTGAACGCCAGCGCCTCCGACGCCGTCGAGAAGGTCGCACCGGGCGTGATCTGGCGTCAGTCGGTCGACCAGCCGGTGCAGACCGGCTACAAGGCCGTCGATGCCATGATCCCGGTTGGCCGCGGTCAGCGTGAGCTGATCATCGGTGACCGTCAGATCGGCAAGACCGCCATGGCGATCGATGCCATCATCAACCAGAAGAACAGCGGCATCCGCTGCGTCTACGTCGCCATCGGTCAGAAGCAGTCGACCATCGCCAACGTGGTGCGCAAGCTGGAAGAGAACGGCGCTCTGCACAACACCATCGTGGTGGCAGCCAGTGCGTCCGAATCGGCGGCCCTGCAGTTCCTGGCACCCTACTCGGGTTGCACCATGGGCGAATACTTCCGCGACCGCGGGGAAGACGCCCTGATCGTCTATGACGATCTGTCCAAGCAGGCCGTGGCCTATCGCCAGATCTCCCTGCTGCTGCGTCGTCCGCCGGGCCGTGAAGCCTATCCCGGCGACGTGTTCTATCTCCACAGCCGTCTGCTCGAGCGCGCCTCCCGCGTCTCCGCCGACTACGTCGAGAAGTTCACCAACGGCGCCGTGACCGGCAAGACCGGCTCGCTGACCGCGCTGCCGATCATCGAGACCCAGGCCGGCGACGTATCCGCCTTCGTTCCGACCAACGTGATCTCCATCACCGACGGCCAGATCTTCCTGGAAGCCGGCCTGTTCAATTCGGGCATCCGCCCGGCGGTCAACGCCGGTGTCTCGGTATCCCGTGTGGGTGGTGCGGCCCAGACCAAGATCATCAAGAAGCTGTCCGGCGGTATCCGGACCGCGCTGGCCCAGTACCGTGAACTGGCGGCCTTCGCCCAGTTCGCCTCGGACCTGGACGAAGCCACCCGCAAGCAGCTCGAGCATGGTCAGCGCGTCACCGAGCTGATGAAGCAGAAGCAGTACGCGCCCATGTCCATCGCCGAGATGTCCCTGAGCCTGTACGCCGCCGAGCGTGGTTTCCTGAGCGACGTGTCCCTGGACAAGATCGGTAGCTTCGAGCAGGCCCTGATCGCCTACTTCAACCGCGATCACGCCGACCTGATGGCCAAGATCAACGTGAAGGGCGACTTCAACGACGAGATCGACGCCGGCATCAAGGCGGGAATCGAGAAGTTCAAGGCCACGCAAACCTGGTAAGCCGCGACGGGGGCGCCAGCCCCCGTTTGCCAACCCGATAGGTGTCACATGGCAGGCGCAAAAGAGATTCGCGGCAAGATCGCGAGCATCAAAAGCACACAGAAGATCACCAGCGCCATGGAAAAGGTCGCGGTCAGCAAGATGCGTAAGGCTCAGGCCCGCATGGCTGCCAGCAAGCCTTATGCCGAGCGCATCCGCGCTGTGATCGGCCACCTGGCCAACGCCAACCCCGAGTACCGCCATGCCTTCATGGTGGAACGCGAGGTCAAGCGCGTCGGTTACATCGTGGTCAGCTCCGATCGGGGTCTGGCCGGTGGTCTGAACACCAACCTGTTCAAGGCTCTGGTCCGCGACATGAGCGACCAGCGCGGCAAGGGTGTGGAAATCGATCTGGCGGTGATCGGGGCCAAGGGTGCCTCCTTCTTCCGCAGCTTCGGCGGCAACGTGGTCGCGGCCATCAGCCACCTCGGCGAAGCGCCGGCGATCGGCGATCTGATCGGCAGCATCAAGGTGATGCTGGATGCCTACCTGGACGGCCGTATCGACCGTCTGTACGTGGTGTCCAACGTCTTCGTCAACACCATGACCCAAAAGCCGACCATCCAGCAGCTGGTTCCGCTGGTGCCGACCGAGGGCGGTGAGCTGCAAGGCAAGCACTGGGACTACCTCTACGAGCCCGACGCCAAGACCCTGCTCGACGGTCTGCTGGTGCGCTACGTGGAATCCCAGGTGTACCAGGCCGTGGTCGAGAACGCTGCCAGTGAACAGGCCGCGCGGATGATCGCGATGAAGAACGCCACCGACAACGCCGGCGATCTCATCAAGGAGCTGCAGCTGGTCTACAACAAGGCTCGCCAGGCTGCGATCACCCAAGAAATTTCGGAAATCGTCGGCGGCGCCGCCGCGGTCTGACGGACAGCTTAAACATTCGAGGAACGCGAAATGAGTAGCGGACGTATCGTACAAATCATCGGCGCCGTGATCGACGTGGAATTCCCGCGCGACGCGGTACCGCGCGTCTTTGACGCCCTCAAGGTGCAGGGTGCCGAAACCACCCTGGAAGTCCAGCAGCAGCTGGGCGACGGCGTGGTCCGTACCATCGCCATGGGTAGCACCGAAGGCCTCAAGCGTGGCCTGGACGTGGGCAACACCGGCGAGGCCATCAAGGTGCCGGTCGGCGTCAAGACCCTCGGCCGCATCATGGACGTGCTGGGCAACCCCATCGACGAAGCCGGCCCCATCGGCGAGGAAGAGCGTTGGGAAATCCACCGCAAGGCCCCGTCCTATGCGGAGCAGGCCGGTGGTAACGATCTGCTGGAAACCGGCATCAAGGTCATCGACCTGGTCTGCCCCTTCGCCAAGGGCGGCAAGGTCGGCCTGTTCGGCGGCGCCGGCGTGGGCAAGACCGTCAACATGATGGAGCTCATCCGTAACATCGCCATCGAGCACAGCGGTTATTCCGTGTTCGCCGGCGTGGGTGAGCGTACCCGTGAAGGGAACGACTTCTACCACGAGATGAAGGACTCCAACGTTCTGGACAAGGTCGCCCTGGTCTATGGCCAGATGAACGAGCCGCCGGGAAACCGTCTGCGCGTAGCCCTGACCGGCCTGA
>CAUQPA010000463.1:0-4218 GCA_963519325.1 uncultured Pseudomonas sp.
GCGCTGGGAAGAGGTCCAGGGCACCAGGACGTCGTCGCGGTTGGCCAGCACCAGGGTCGGCACCTCGATCCGCGCCAGCTCGGCCTCCACGTCGAAGGCCAGCAGGGCACCGATACGGCGCAGGACGTTGGCCTCGCCAGGGAAATGCGCCAGGGCGTGGGCTTCGTCGGCGGCCAGGCGCTCGCTGTGTTCGGCGATCCAGGTGGCCGGATAGAGGAAGATCGCCTGGGCCTGGACATAGGCGGCCGCGCCGCTGTCACGCAGCAGGCGCTGGCGCAGGGCGAAGCAGCGCCCGGTGTGGGGATTGGGTCGGCTCCAGGCGTTGACCAGTACCTGGCGGCGGATCAGGCCTGGCCGCAGCAGGTTGGCCTGCAGCCCGACCAGGCCGCCCAGGGCATGGCCCATGAACAGGCAGTTGCGCAGTTCCAAGCGGTCGGCCAGGGCCAGCAGGTCCTCGGCCATGTGCTGGATGCGATAGTCGGCGGGTAGCTCAGCCGGACTCTTGCCGGTACCGCTCTGGTCGTAGACCACCACCCGGAAGCGTTCGCCCAGGGCCGCCAACTGCGGCGCCCAGAAGGCGCCGGCGCCACCCAGTCCGGAGCTGAGCAACAGGGTCGCGGCCGCCGGGTCCTGGCGGCCATGGAGTTCGAAGTGCATGGGCGGTCCTTAAAGGTTGGGTGGTTGAGGCGGCCCTCACCCCAGCCCTCTCCCAGGGGGAAAGGGGGCTAGACGGAGCGCGGCCTAGCCGATATGGGCGATGCTGGCGATCTCGATCAGGGCGTCGGGTTTCACCAGGCCGCACTGGATGCAGTAGCGCGCCGGCTTCTCGCCGGGGAAGAACTCGGCGTACACCGCGTTGATGGCGGCGTAGTTCGCCCAGTCGGTGAGCATGATCATGTTGAAGGTGACGTCGGCCATGCTGCCGCCCGCCGCCTCCACCACGCCCTGGATGGTGGTGAGTACGTGGCGCGCCTGGGCGGCGGCGTCGCCGACGTGGATCACGTTGTTCTGCGCATCGAACGGCAGGGTGCCCGAGACATAGAGCACCCCGTCGGCCAGGCTGCCGGGGACGAAGGGGGCGATGGGGGTGCCGGTACCGGCGGGAATCACGGCTTGCTTGGGCATGGCGGCTCAGTCCTTGGCGAAGGTGGTGTGGAAATCGGCGCAGCTGGCGACCCAGCCGAAGAAGGTCTCGATGTTGAACAGCGCGGCGTCATGGGCCGAACGGGGACCGGCCTGGTGACAGGCGTCGTGCAGGCAGATGCCGAAGTATTCGAGGAAGAAGCCATCCCTCAGGGTCGACTCCACGCAGACGTTGGTGGCGACGCCGACGAACACCAGGTTGCGGATGCCCCGGGCGCGTAGCAGGCTGTCCAGGTTGGTGTTGTAGAAGCCGCTGTAACGGGTCTTGGGCACCACCAGGTCGGCCGCGGCCGGTTGTAGCTGATCTACCAACGCGTAGTCCCAGCCACCCTTGGCCAGCAGCTGGCCCTGCAGCTCGGGGCGCTTGCGCATGGTCTTGAGCGCATTGGACTTGTGCCAGTTGGGCGAACCGGGGCCGCCGGCCTCGCGGTACTCCGAGTCCCAGCCATTCTGGAACCAGACCACCTGCATACCGGCGCCCCGGGCGGTCTCCACTACCCCGGCGATGTTCTCGATCACCGGCCCGGTCGCCGAGACGTCGAAGCCAGCCAAGTCCAGGTAGCCGCCCGGGCTGGCATAGGCGTTCTGCATGTCCACCACGATCAACGCCGTCTCGCTGGCCTTCAGCCGCAGCGGCTCGGGCCGTGCCGGTAGGGTCAGGGCCTCGGCGTCGCTCGCAGGCAGGGCATAGCCCGCCAGGGTTTCCACAGCGTTCATCAGGCACTCTCCTTGAGCAGGTCGACATGACGGCGGCTGTGCATCAGCGGCTGGATGCGCTCGCCGAAATCGGTGACGCCCTGGACGAAGTCGTCGAAGGTCAGCAGCACCCCACTGGCCCCAGGCACCTCGGCGATCTCGTCGAGCATCCGCGCCACGCTGGCGAAGGAGCCCACCAGGGTGCCCATGTTGATGTTCACCGCCGAGGTCGGATCGGCCATCTGGCGCACGTTGGTGTCGCTGCCGGACTTGGTGTCGGCGGCGGCCTGGGCACCGAGCCAGGCGATGGCCTCCTCGTCGGCGCCGGCCTTGTAGTGCTCCCACTTGGCCCGGGCGGCCTCGTCGGTCTCGGCAGCGATGATCATGAACAGGGCGATGGAGCTGACGTCACGACCGGTCTTGGCGGTGGCCGCCTGCAACCGTTCCACCGCCGGAGCGAAGGCCTTGGGCATGTTGACGCCCTTGCCGAAGACGAAGCTGTAGTCGGCGTGCTCGGCGGCGAAGGCCAGGCCTGCGTCGCTCGCCCCGGCGCAGACGATCTCCATGGGCGCCTGGGGCTGGGGGCTCACCCGGCAGTCTTCCATCTGGAAGTGCTCGCCCTTGAAGTCCGACTGCCCGGTACCCCAGAGGTCGCGCAGCACCTGGGCATATTCACCAAGGTACTGGTAGCGGCTGGCGAAGAACTCATCGCCCGGCCAGAGGCCCATCTGGCTGTATTCGGGCTTCTGCCAGCCGGTGACCAGGTTGACGCCGAAGCGCCCGCCGGAAATGGAGTCGATGGTCGAAGCCATGCGCGCGACGATGGCCGGTGGCAGGGTCAGAGTCGCGGCGGTGGCGAACAGCTTGATGCGCGAGGTCACCGCGGCCAGCCCGGCCATCAGGGTGAAGGATTCCAGGTTGTGGTCCCAGAATTCGGTCTTTCCGCCGAAGCCACGCAGCTTGATCATCGACAGGGCGAAGTCGAAGCCGTAGTGCTCGGCGCGCTGCACGATCTCGCGATTCAGTTCGAAGGTAGGCCGATACTGGGGCGCGTTTTCCGAGAGCAGCCAGCCGTTGTTGCCGATGGGAATGAAGACACCGATGTTCATCGTTCGAGCTCTCCCGCAGTCAGGATTCGGAGCGCACCCGGAGGCGCCGTGACCGCAGGATCAGAGCAGAAAGCTTGCCAATTCCCGAATATCCAAGCCAATCAATCACTTGGATAAAAGGCAGCAAATAAAACAGACCATTTGGTCCAAATAAGATCACCTGGTTTGGTGCGCCCTGCACGAATTCGGGGCATGCCCGCGTCCGGCGACATGCTAGAGTGGATCACGGGTCGGTGCTGCGGCGCTCGGCCTGCGGTTCGCCGACCAGGACGGTGCGAACCCGAACGACCGTGTCACCGGGGCAGCCTCCTTCCTGACTCCTAGCGCACGCGTCAGACGTTGATAAGGCCCAAGGAGCAGTTCGTGAGTCAGGCCAGCGATTCCCCACCCCGTAAGTCCCGTCAGCCCAGTCTGGCCGCCCAGCAGCGCCGGCTGCGCCAGATCGAAGCCAAGCGCGCCCAGATCCTCAGCGCCGCCCTCGACATCTTTTCCCGGTTCGGCCTGCACGGCGCCAGCCTGGATCAGGTCGCCTTGCAGGCGGACGTCTCCAAGACCAACCTGCTGTACTACTTCAGCAACAAGGAAGAGCTGTACCTGGCCGTCCTGCGCCAGCTGCTCACCACCTGGCTGAGCCCCCTGCGCACCTTCCGCGAAGACCAGGAGCCGCTCGACGCCCTGCGCGGCTACCTGCGGCAGAAGCTGGAGATGTCCCGCGACTATCCGGCCGAGTCCCGGCTGTTCTGCCTGGAAATGGTCCAGGGCGCCCCGCTGCTGCTCCCGGAACTCCAGGGCACCCTGCACGACCTGATGGACGAAAAGGCCCGGGTGATCCGCGCCTGGATCGCGGCGGGCAAGCTGGCCCCGGTGGATCCGCACCACCTGATCTTCAGCATCTGGGCCACCACCCAGCACTACGCGGACTTCCGCGTGCAGGTTCAGGCCGTCTGCGGCCGTAACCTGCTCGACCCGGATTTCTTCGACGAGGTGCTCAGGGGCCTCGAGACCCTGATCATCGAGGGGCTGAGACCCCGTCCCGGCGCCTGACGTCCCGCTCAGGGCGCGAGGAAGAAGTCGGCGAAGGTCGTGCTCAGGCGTGGCCAGAGCGCGGCAGGCAGGTCATGGGCCATCTCCGGTACGAGTTCGAAGCGCGCGCCGGGGATGGCGCGGGCCACGGCGCGACCACAGGCCGGGCGCAGCAGCGGATCGCAGGCGCCATGCACCACCAGGGTCGGCGCCTGGATGCGGCGGGCGAAGGGTCGCAGGTCACCAC